>NZ_JBXFWF010000031.1:0-48685 GCF_056854515.1 Stenotrophomonas sp. STEN063 | reverse complement strand
CGGGGGCGGGGGGGCCGTTAATGGGCACCGTTTTTGGGGGGGGTGTTTGGCCCCGGGCCCCGCGCCGCCCCCCGGGGGTTTCCGCCTGGGCCCCCGGGGGGGGCGGCGCTTACCCGGGCTACGGCGTTCGGCGAATTGGGTGGTCAGGAACTCCGGATCTCGGTATTTCCGCAATACGCCGCATGCAATGCCTGCATCACGCCCAGCGCCGGGCTGTCAGCCAGCGTGTAGTAAATGGTCTGGGCTTCACGGCGGGTACTGACCAGTGCCGCTTCACGCATCACCGCCAGGTGCTGTGACAGTGCGGACATCGACAGGCCAACCTGCGCCTGCAATTCGCCCACCGAGGCTTCACCTTCCACCAGGCGGCACAGCACGCGCAGGCGGGCCGGATGGGCCAGCGACTTCAGCAGCTGCGCTGCCTGCTCTGCGTGCAGCTGCATCTGCTCCATATCCATGTCTGAAGCGCGCATCATGAGCGTTGAGGTTCGGGCTTGTACTTTGGAAGGTACTAGCCTAATTTAGAAAAAGCTAAATTAAAAGCGAGGCACCCCATGAGCCAGCCGCAGCCTTCATCAACCCTGGTCGAACCGTTCTACGACAAGGACACTGGTACCTTCAGTTACGTGGCCTATGACCAGGTCGGCGGCATGGCCGTCATCATCGATCCGGTGCTGGATTACGAGCCCGCCGGTGCACGCATCAGCACCGCTTCGGCCGATGCGCTGCTGGAGTTCGTGCGCGGCAAGCTGCTGACGGTGGCGTGGATACTGGAAACCCATGCGCATGCCGATCATCTCAGTGCTGCCGGCTATCTTGCTGATCAGCTGCAGGCGCCGGTGGCCATCGGTCGCGGCATCGTGCAGGTGCAGCAGCACTTCAAGACGGTGTTTGGCCTGGGCGATGAGTTCATCGCCGACGGCAGCCAGTTCGACCGGCTGTTCGACGACGGCGATACCTTCAACGTTGGAGCCTTGGGCGCGCGGGTGATCGCTACGCCGGGGCATACCGATGACAGCCTGACCTATGTGATCGGTGATGCCGCGTTCGTCGGCGACACGGTGTTTGCAAGCGACACCGGTACCGCGCGCTGTGACTTTCCCGGCGGCGACGCGCATCGCCTGTATGCATCGATCCAGCGCATCCTGTCGTTGCCTGCCGATACCCGCATCTGCCTGTGCCACGACTATCCGGGCAACCGGCGCGAGGCACAGGCGCAGACCTCGATCGATGAGCAACGCCAGAACAACGTGCATCTGAAGGGCGGCACCGACGAGGCAGCGTTCGTGCAGATGCGCCAGCAGCGTGATGCGACCCTGCCGGTGCCGAAGCTGATCCTGCCCGCGCTGCAGGTGAACATCCGTGGTGGTCGCCTGCCGGAAGCGGATGCCCATGGTGTGCGCTATCTGCGCTTGCCGTTGGATCAGATCGGAAAGCCGCAATGAACAGCTGGATGATGGCGCTGGCCGGTGGCGTGCTGATTGGTATCGCTGCCACCTTGCTGCTGTGGCTGACCGGGCGTATCGCCGGCATCAGCGGCATTCTTGGTGGTGTGTTGATGCCGCGCAGCGGCGAGCTGGCTTGGCGCGTGGCTTTCCTGGTTGGCCTGATCGGCGCCGGCGCCGCGTATCTGTGGCTGGTACCGGGTGCGTATTCGCCGCGACAGGGATTCTCGCCGTTGTTGTTGGTAGTGGCCGGCGTGTTGGTGGGTTTCGGTACGCGCATGGGCAACGGCTGTACCAGCGGCCACGGTGTCTGCGGTCTGGGACGCTTGTCGATGCGTTCGTTTGCCGCGGTGTTGACCTTCATGGCAACTGCGATAGCAACTACCTACGTCGTGAGGCACCTGGCATGAGTACGTCACGCATCAGCTTGGCTGCCTTGGTTTCCGGAGCGCTGTTCGGGCTGGGGCTGGCAATGTCGGGCATGACCGATCCGCAGCGCATCCTGGGTTTTCTGGATGTGTTTGGTGACTTCAATCCGGCGCTGCTGTTTGTGCTGGGCGGCGCGGTTGGGACGACGATGCTGTTGTTCCGTTTTGTGCTGCGACGTCCGGCGCCGGTGTTTGCCGAACGTTTCCAGATATCGGATCTGCGCAGCATTGATCGGCCGTTGCTGATCGGTGCGGGTTTGTTTGGTATTGGCTGGGGATTGGCTGGCTATTGCCCGGGCCCGGCGCTGGTTGGCCTGGGTGTGTTGTCACCGGAGGCGTTATGGTTTGTGCCGGCGATGGTGGTGGGCATGTTGCTGCACAAGCTGACCAACAGAAGCAATGTGGGAGCGGTGTCAGCCGCGAAGCTGACATCGGTTCCGACGTCGGAATAATTGCAATCAGGAATGCGTGGGGTTGATCCGGCCGCGGGCGGCCAGTTCGATAGCTTCGCGGCTACGCCGCTCCCACAAGAATCAGAAGCCTTGACTACAGCGCCTGCCGCGCCGGGTCGCTCAATTCCAGCTCACGCAACACCACGCTGGCCTGGGTGCGATTGCGCACCCCCAGCCGCTCGAAGATGGCGGAGAGATGGGCCTTGACCGTGCGCTCCTGCACATCAAGGCGGTCGGCGATCTGCTTGTTGAGCAGGCCTTCGGCGACCAGCGCCAATACGCGGAACTGCTGCGGTGACAGGCTTGCCAGCCGCGCTGCCAGTTCGCTGTCATGCGTGGACGATTGCGCGCGCGAAACCGAGGCGCGCAGCGCGGCCGGCAACCATTGCTCGCAGGCCATCACGCAGCGGATCGCTTCGCGCAGCTCGTTCAAGCCAGAACTCTTGGGCAGGTAGCCCGCAGCGCCATGATCAAGCGCACGCCGTACGACGCGCGGATCGTCGTTTGCCGAGACCACGATCACCGCCACGCCAGGATGCTGGGCACGGATCGCCGCCAGACCTGCCAGACCATGATTGCCCGGCATATGCAGGTCGAGCAGGATCAGGTCGGTATCCGGCGCGGCATCCAGTGCGGCCAACACGCCTTCCAGTGACTCGGCTTCACGCACCGATAGATCGCTGACCGCCTCGCTGGCAGCCTGCCGCAGGGCGGCACGGAACAGGGGATGGTCATCGGCAATCAACAGGCTGGGCATGGCAGTGCTAACTGGCTGGAAGGAAGCGGGTGCCGGCTGCTCGGCAGCGTGCACCCGGGGCAGTATGCCGTGGATTTCAGCCATTGCCCGCTTCCTCCTGCATTTCCAGACTTACTGTGCGGTCCAGCCGCCGTCCATCGGCATCGCCGCGCCGGTCAGGTTGTGCGCCTCACGGCGGCACAGCCACACCACCATCGCGCCGATGTCTTCCGGCAGCGACATACGCAGGCTGGGCTGCTTTTCTTCCAGCAGGGCGCGCACGCCGTCGTCGCGGCTGCCGCCATTGCGGTGGGCCTGGATCTGCGGCTCGATCAACGGGGTTTCCACCCAGCCCGGGCACACGCAGTTGACGGTGACGCCACCGCTGTCACGGCTGCCGGCAGCGGCATATTCCAACGCTGCGACCTTGCTCAGGCCGACGATGCCGAACTTGCTGGCCACATAAGGAGCCTTGTTTTTGGAGGCGACCAGGCCGTGCACCGAGGCGATGTTGACCACCCGGCCATAGCCGCGCTCGGCCATGCCAGGCAGCGCCTGCTGCATGGTGTGGAAGGCGGCGCTGAGGTTGATAGCGATGATGTCGTCCCACTTCTGTGGCGGCTGTTCGGCCAGCGGTGCGGCGTGCTGGATGCCGGCGCAGTTCACCAGGATGTCGATGTTGCCCCAGGCCTGCACGGCTTCGAGCATGTGCGCGATCTGGTCGGGCTTGCGCAGGTCGGCATCGAAGTGCTGCGACTCGCTGCCTGCATCGGTGACGCTCTGCAGCGCCGCCTCGATCTGCTCGGCGCTGCCGAGGCCATTGATGGCCACGCGCGCGCCGGCGCTGGCCAGGGCCTGGGCGATGGCCAGGCCGATGCCGGAGGTACTGCCGGTCACCAGTGCGGTGCGGCCTTGCAGGAAGCGGTCCATGGGGAACTCCGATTGTTGCTTTGGGGGATAGTAGGAAACCTAGCAGCCGTGGCGCTAAAAGCGTGTGGTACTTAAGTACGATGAGCCGGGTACTGCGGCTCTGCTAGGGTGCGTCCATGAGCCAATCCTTACTGCGCGCCGCCTGCGGCCTATTCGTCGGACTGAGCCTGGCCTCCTGTGCCAGCGGCCCAGCATCCAAGTCCGTGGAGCCTTCCATGTTCAGCAACGAACTCCGCAGCGAACACCGCGGCAGTGACGACTTGCTTACCGCCGGGCTCGGCCTGGCCGGCCTGCGCAGCATGGCGCCGCCGGCATTCACCGACGCCAGTGCGCCGACCGTCGATGACCTGCGCCGCCGGGCGATGTGGGGCAGTTGGCGCGGTATTGCCGACCTCGCTCCCGGCGGTGGCTACGGCGAATTGTTCGGCAGCCTGCAGAGCGTGCCCGGCCGGGAGTATTCGGCATTCGCGCGCCTGCCCGGTGCCAAGCAGCCGCACCGCGTGCTGGCGCAGATTCCGGACAACTTCGATACCGGCAAGCGCTGCGTGCTGGTCGCACCGGCGTCGGGCTCGCGCGGTATCTATGGCGCCGTGTCGGTCGCCGCTGCCTGGGGCCTGCCCAAGGGCTGTGCCGTGGTCTATACCGACAAGGGCGCGGGCAGCGATTATTACGATCTGAACGCGCAGGTGGGCGTGCGTGCCAATGGCACGGTCGGTGCCTTGGGTGAAGTGAGTGACCTTGCCTTCGTGCCGGACGCGCCGATCAACGCCTCGGGCGTGGCGTTCAAGCATGCGCACTCCAAGGACAACCCGGAGGCCGATTGGGGCCGCCACGTAAAGCAGGCCGCCGAGTTCGCATTGCTGGCGTTGGCAGAAGCCTATCCGCAGGCTGCGCCTTTCACGTTTGAGAACACCCGCATCATCGCCGTCGGCATTTCCAACGGTGGCGGCGCGGTGCTGCGTGCGGCCGAGCTGGAGGGCGACTGGCTGGATGCCGTGGTGGCCGGTGAACCCAGCATCTATTCCAGCGGCCCGGGCGCACGTGCGCTGTACGACTACAGCACCGAAGCGGCGCTGCTGATGCCGTGCGCGCAGCTGCACATGAGCAACCTGCCGCAGCCGCCGCTGACGGCTGCGTTGCAGGCCGGCGCGGCTGTGCGCTGCGCGACGCTGGCGGCGGAAGGTTTCATCAGCGGCGCGACCCCGGCTGCGCAGGCCAAATCGGCTTACGACCTGATGCTGAGCAAGGGCTGGACCGACGCATCGCTGCGTGCGGGTGCCTTGTCCACCGGCTTCGATCTGTGGCGTGCGATCGCCGCGACCTATGCCTCGGCTTACGGCCGTTATGGCGTGGGCGAGCACCCCTGCGGTTTCAACTTTGCGGCACAGAACCCGGACTTCTCGCCGCGCGCCGCGACCGCCGTCGAACGTGCGGCGTGGATCTCTGATGGCAGCGGTATTCCGCCGGGCGCAGGTGTTGGCCTGCTCGACAGCAAGGTCGCCTTGCCGGACCTGACCTACGTCGGCCTGAAGTGCCTGCGCGGTCTGTGGGACGGCCAGGGCGAAGACGCCAAGCGTGTGCAGGCGGGTATCCAGGCTACCCATGCTGATTTGCCGCGCAAGGGCCTGCCGGTGATGGTGGTGCATGGCGCTGACGATGGTCTGATTCCGCCGGCTTTCAGCAGTGCGCCGTATGCGGCTGCAGCGAAGGCTGCCGGGCGCGAGGTGAGCTATTGGAAGGTGCAGAACGTACAGCATTTCGATGGTTTCCTCGGCCTGCCGGATTACGGTTCGCGTTACCTGCCGTTGTTGCCGTACGTGTACGAAGCGCTGGATCGGGTGCAGGCGCGTCTGGACAAGGGCACGGCATTGCCGGCCGATGCCGTGATCGCGACCACCCCACGTGCGGGCAAGCCGCTGACGGCAGAGAACCTGGCGATGCCGAAGTAAGTGCTTCTACTCCCTCCCTTTTGCGCAGCAAAGGGGAGGTTGGGGAGGGGTTGCTTTGAGCCCCCTCCATTTGCCGAAGGCAAGGGGAGGGTTGGGGAGGGGTGCTTTACGCCCCCTCCCTTTTGCGTAGCAAAGGGGAGGGCTGGGGAGGGGTTGTTGTTGCTCTGCGCTGTTGGCTCTGTGGCTTCGCGGCTCACGCCGCTCCCACAAAAGAAGCAGCCATCCGCGCGCTGATGGCATCATTGCCGGATGCACACATTGAACTCTCCTTCCCGCGTCATCCCGTCCGCCCTCTACCAGCGCGAGCGCTGGCGCAATGGTCTGGGCTGGACGCGCGAGATCCTGCGTCTGCCGGAGCAGGGTGATTGGCAGCTGCGTTTGTCGATCGCCGAGATCGAACAGGACGCGGCCTTCTCCGCCTTCCCCGGTGTCGAACGTGAGCTGGTGCTGCTGCAGGGCGAAGGCCTGCGCCTGCGCTTTGCCGATGGCCGTTGCGAAACCCTGCTGCCGCCGTATCAGCGCCTGCGCTTCGCTGGCGAGGCGGAGTTAGTGGGTGAACTGGTCGATGGCGTGACCCAGGATTTCAACCTGATGTGGCGGCGTGAGGCGCTGCAGGCCGAGCTGCTGCACCGGCCGCTGGTCGGCAACATGCTGTTCTTCACCGAGCCGCAGGCCGCGTGGGCGATCCATCTATTGGCTGGGCAGGCCGAATTCGAAGGTGGCGTGCTGCCGGCAATGTCGGCCGGCGATACCGCCTGGTTGGGGGCGGGCGAGCGGCAGCGCTACACGCTCAATGGCGGCGGTGAGTTGCTGGCGATTAAGGTGGCCCCGGCTGTTGTAGGAGCGGCGTAAGCCGCGAAGTCAAAGAACCAGCGGTGCAAGGCTGCACCTGTAGTGCCGAGCCATGCTCGGCATGGGCATTAGCGGTAGAGCCTCTGCCGAGCATGGCTCGGCACTACGGTTGGGATCGCTTGTAGTGCCTCTGCCGAGCATGGCTCGGCACTACAGGTGGGGCTTTATGGCCGACGGTCAGTACACGTCGCGGCGGTAGCGGCCGGCTATGCGCAAAGCTTGATGCGCATCTTCGCCAATCGTGTCGATGATGACCTTGTCGACCGCCGGGGCCATGCCTTGCAGGCTGCCGCAGACCAGAATGGTGGCGCCGTCATCCAGCCATTGCCCTAGCACGTCGCTATGCGCGGCCAGTGCGTCCTGCACGTAATGGAAGTCGCCGTCATCGCGACTGAACACTGTATCCAGTCGTTCGATTCCGCCCTCGCGCTGCCATTGCTGCAGCTCTTCACCGAAATGGAAATCGTGGGCCGCATTGCGTTCGCCGAACAGCAGCCAGTTGCGTCGTGCGCCGGCATCGATGCGTGCTCGCAGATGCGCACGCAGGCCGGCGATACCGGTGCCGTTGCCGATCAGGATCAGTGGTGCGTCATTGCCCGGCGGATGGAAGTTGCTGTTGCTGCGCAGGCGCAGATCAATGCTGTCGCCGATAGCGGTGTAATCGCAGAGCCAGCCACTGGCCAGACCGGGTGTCCCGTCCGGGCGCAGTTGCCGGCGTAGCATCAGCTGCAGGCTGCCTTCGCCTGGCATCGAGGCAATCGAGTATTCGCGGTGCGGCAGTGGCTTGAGGCTGGCGGCAAGTGCATTGGCGTCGCGGCTATCGGCGCTGTCGGGCAGATAGGAGCGGGCCAGGACGTCCCCCAGCGTGCGGCCGTCAGCCAGCACGGTGGAAGCATCGAAACGGTTTGCCTGCAGCCACTGCAGCACCGCAGCGGCGGACTGACGTGGGCCGATTTCGGCGATGTCGCCGGCCTGCCAGGTCGGCAGCTTTCCATCCGCGGGCTGCAGCTGCAGGTGGAAGACCTTGCCGCCAACGCTGTCGGGATTCAGCACGTCGCGCCTGCGCAGCAGCCAGGATTGATAGGCCGGTGCACTCCAGTCTGTTGCGTTGGCGGCCTCGCCACCCAGCTGGCCCAGCAGCTGCTGCCAATGGCGCAGCGCATCGGCATCGGCGTTGTCCACCTCCACCGTATCGAACAGCGGCTGTGCGCCATGCGTGCGCAGCCACTCGTCGAGTTGATGGCCGAATGCGCAGTAGTGCTCATAGGTCTTGTCGCCCAGCGCCAGCACGGCGTATTGCAGCTGCGGAAGCTTCAAGGGCTGCGGCATTACCCGGCTGAGGAAGGCGAGAGCGTGGTCCGGCGGATCACCTTCACCGGTGGTGGCGGCGATGAACAAGGCCTGGCGGCTGCCGGCGAGCAGGGATGCATCGACCTGGTCGATGCCGCGCAGTCTGGTCTTGTGGCCGGCGCCGCGCAGGTGCGCGGCGGTGCGCTGTGCCAGCTGCTGGGCGAAGCCGGTCTGGCTGGCCCACACCACCAGGATCGGTGGTTCCTTGCTGTCGCCGCTGTCGTCGTCGCGCTGGCGGGTACACCACCACAGCGCGAAGCAGGCCGCTGCGTAGATGGTCAAAGCCGCCACTGCCACCCACCATTGCGATGCCAGTGGAGCAGCCGGCCACCAGCGCTCGCCAAGATGCAGGCGCAGCAGCATCAGGGCGATAAGCAGCAGACCCAGGCCAACGGCGAGATTGCCGAGCAGTGCACGCGTGGAACGGTTGGGATTCATTGCGTGCTGGCGTCCAGGTAACGCTGGAAGGCGGGGGTCATGGTTTCCACGAGCCCAGTATCGGCGCGGGTGATGAAACGTGCAGCCAGATCATGTTGGTTGGCGAAGGCCAGGCCTTCATCGGCGCCCATCACGGTGAGTGCGGTGGCCCAGGCATCGGCCTGCATGGCGTCGCGGGCGATCACGGTGACCGCTGCAGCGGCCCTGCTGACCGGCGCGTGGCTGCGCGGATCGAGCGTGTGGCTATAGGACACGCCATCGCTTTCGAACTGGTGCCAGCGGTCGCCGGAGGTGGCAACCGCCAGATCATCGAGCGCCAGCACGCGTGGCGGATACTCGGCGCCGGCGTCTTCTTCCGGTGCGGATTCGACCAGCACGCGCCAGGGTTGGCCGTCGGGCTTCAAACCGTAGCCATGCAGTTCGCCGCCGACTTCGACCAGCGCGGCGCTGATGCCGATACGGCGCAGCCAAGCGCTGACCAGATCCACGCCGTAGCCCTTGGCGATGGCTGACAGGTCCAGCTGCAGGCCGCCGGGTTGCAGCGCGCTCTGTGTCTGCGGATCCAACTGCAGTTTGTTCCAGCCGCAGCGAGCGGCGACCTCGGCCAGCTGCGCGGGATCGGGTACAACCTGCGCGCCCGCGTCGGCGCCAAAGCCCCACAGCGCGACCAAGGGGCCGATGCTGGGATCGAAGGCGCCAGCACTGCGCTCGGCGATATCGCGCGCGGTGCTGAGCACGGTCCAGAAATCATCGGGCAGTGCATGCCAGCTGTTGGCGGCGGCGCGGTTGTAGCGGCTGATGTCCGAATCCGATTCCCATGTACTCATCTGCGCGACCACGCGGTCGAGCTCGGCTTGTATGCCGGCATGCAGCGGATGCAGATCACGGCTACGTGCAGCCACCAGCTTGACGCTCCAGCTGGTGCCCATGGTGTGGCCGCCAAGGGCGGCGATGTCGGAGTTGGAGGACATCGGTATCGGAAACTGTCTGGGTGCAGTTGGTCCCTTCTCCCGCAGGCGGGAGAAGGTGCCCCGAAGGGGCGGATGAGGGGAGCTTTCGCTTTTGTGGGTCTGCCGCGGCTTCAGGAGCCCGGCTTCGGCCTTGCCCTCACCCCAACCCCTTTCCCGCACGCGGGAGAGGGGCTTTTAGAGCCTTACTGCGGCAGCACTTCCAGCGTGCCCACGTAGCTCAGGCGGCGGACGGCGGCCTGCGGGATCGAGGTCTTGTTGTCCTCGGTGCCGGTTTCCAGCCAGTACATGCCAGCCTGCGGCCAGGTCACCGAGAACTCGCCGTTGGCGTCGGTGGTGACCTTGATCTCTTCCTGGGCGTTGCGATAACGGGTGCCGCCACGGGTGATCTCGACTTCCAGGCCAGCGTGCGGCTTGCCATCGACCAGCAGCTTGAACTTGGCCTGCTCGCCTGCGAACAGGTCGTTCGGGTGGCCCAGGGCGATCAGTTCCATGCCCTTGCCGGTCGGCGCCAGCGCGGTGTTGTTCGGCTTGCCGTTGGTGACGAAGGTTTCGATGCGGCCGGCGGTCTCGGAGACCTTCAGGTCCTTGGCGTCCTTCGGCACTTCGGTGGCGAAGGTGGCAGCGTTACCGCGCCAGCGCTTGGGCTTGCCGTCTTCCTGCCAGTTGGCCGACAGGCCGGCATTGACGGTGGCCAGGCGGTAGGTGCCCTGCTGGGTCAGTTCGACGTCGAAGACGCTGCGGTACTTGCCGGTGGCGGCATTCTGCGGCTGCACGGTGCTGCCGTCCGGTGCGGTGATCACCAGGTTGTCCAGGCGCAGCGGCACATGGTTGAAGTAGAACAGGTCGTTGGACACGGCGGCGTCCACGGTGATCCACGGGTTGGTACCGGCAATCACGGTCTGCGACGGCTGCAGCCAGGCCTTGTGGGCGGCAGCGGAGAAGGGCAGCACGGCGGCGATGGTGGCAGCAAGCAGGAGGGAACGCTTCATCGGTTGGCTCCGTTGGTAATGGGGATCAGGGCTTGACGGCAAGGGTGACGGCGCCGAGTTCGGAGGTGCCCTGGGCACTGCCGTTCTGCGCGGCACGGGCCGGCCAGGTGAAGGGAATCTTGACCAGTTCGCGGCCACCGACTTCGCGCGCGGCTTCCACCACCAGCGAGTACTGGCCGGCGGGAAGGGCGCGCAGCTGCGGCTGGCGGTCGCTGAAGCTGAGCTGGTGCTTGCCGACCGGGCGGGTCGGGCCGGTGACGCCATCGACCGGCACCTGCAGGGTGCGGCCGCTCTTGCGCCACCACTGGCGCAGGTCCGGCAACCACTTGGTGCCATGGCCTTCGGCGGTGTCCCGGAGCTGGTACCAGACCGACAGGTTGGCGGCGACCTGCTGGTCGGCACCTTCGATCCACACCGCGACATAGGGGCGGTGGTATTCGGCCACGTTGAGCTTGGGCACTTCGACGTTGACGTCGAGGCTGGCGGCGTAGGCGGCAGGAGCGGTGGCGATCAGGCCACTCAGGGCGATGGTCAGGGTGACGCGCATGGTGCGACTCCGGAGAGAAAGACGGTCAATGGATGAGGAGCAGGGCGATCAGCAGCGGGATCAGCAGGCCCAGGCCGACCAGCGGCCAGGTCATGCGCCGCTGCCGCGCATGCAGGTGCAACAGGAACAGGCCGGTGATGCAGAACACCAGGCAGGCCACCGCGAACACGTCGAGGAACCAGCCCCAGCCGGGGCCCGCATTGCGGCCCTTGTGCAGGTCATTGAAGTAGGAAACCCAGCCGCGGCGAGTCTTCTCGAACTCCACCGCGCCGGTTTCGCGGTCGATGCTCAGCCAGGCATCACTGCCGGGGCCGGGCATGGACAGATAGATTTCTTCCGGCGACCACTCGGCTTCGCGGCTGCCGATGGACACATCCAGACGATTGGACAACCAATCCGCCACGCGCTCAGGCAGTGGCGCATTGCCGTCTTCGCGATCACCCAGGGCCTTGAGCACCGGTGCGGGCAGTTCCAGTTGCTGGTTCTGCACCTGCGGCTTGGCTTCGATCTTGGACGCGTGGTTCAGGGTGATGCCGGTCAGGGAGAACAACAGCATGCCGATCAGGCAGACCGCCGAGCTGATCCAGTGCCACTGATGCAGGGTGCGCAACCAGAAACCACGGCTGGCCTGTTGTTGCACGGTGGTGGCGGTGCTGCGGTCTGCGGACACGGGAATCGGGATTATGAAAGGACGACGATTAGAGCACTAATGAGAATGATTCGCAATTTGTGCGATGCTTCGCCCCCTCCCTTTGCCGTAGGCAAGGGGAGGGCCGGGGAGGGGCAGCTTTTGATCTGGCTGTTGCCATGGTTATGGCCCCAAGCCTGAAGCTGGGAGCAAGATCAAAGGCTACCCCTCCCCAGCCCTCCCCTTCACTTCGTGAAAGGGAGGGGGTGGTGCTGCTTGTGCTGGTAACGCTTGAGGATGTGCGGCGTTGACACTGGGAATCCCTCCCCTGCGCTGCGTGCGCACAAGGGAGGGAGTACAGCGCTTAGAAGCTCAGGTTCACGCTCAGCCAGAAGCTGCGCGCCTTGTCCTTGTTGTTGAAGTTGTCTTCGAACAGAACCTCGTTGGTGGCGTCACCGTAGATGCCGCTGCCGTCCAGATCATTGAAGCGGGTCTGGTAGGTGGTGAAGTCGCGGTCCAGCAGGTTGTTGATGCGGGCGTTGATCTTCATCCACTGGGTGGCCTGGAACGAGGCGCCCAGATGGAACACGGTGTAGTCCTTGAAGTACAGCTCTTCGCCGGTCACCGCGCTGACGCCGCTGAAGCGCTTGGAGCGCGCTTCACCCGTCAGGAACAGGTTGAAGCGGTCGCTGACCTGCCAGTCGAAGGTGGCATTGGCCATGTGCTTGGCACTGTTGCCCAACGGCAGGCCCTTCTGTGCGCCGCTCTTCTGTTCGCTGTCGGTATAGGTGTAGTTGGCGCGCAGGCCGAAGCGCTCGCTGATCTCCCAGCGGCCAGCCACTTCCGCACCCTGGATCACCACTTCGTCGATGTTCACCGTCTTGCTGCTGGTGGCATAACCCAGATCGGCGTACTCGCCGGTGCTGGTGCAGGCCAGGGTCAGACCGGCGCCGCAGGGCTGCGAGGAGATCTTGTCGTCGAACTTGTTGTGGAACAGGGTGGCGTTGAAGTTGTGGCCATCCGGGTGTTGCCAGTACACCGCCAGTTCGGTGCTGGTGCTGGTCTCGGGCTTCAGGTCGGGGTTGCCGAACATCGGCGAGGTGCCCTGGCCGCCAAAGCCGGTGACGCCGTCATACAGCTGGGTGGTCTTGGGGGTCTTGAAGCCGGTGCTGACACCGCCCTTGACCGTCCACTGCGGGTTGACGGTGTACACGCCGTACAGGCGCGGGCTCAGGTGGTCGCCGAATACTTCATGGTCGTCGAAACGCAGGCCATAGGTGATCGCCAGCGGCTCGATCACGGTCCAGGTGTCCTCGGCGAACAGCGAGTACATATTGTGTTCCTGCTTGCGGCCCGGATCGCCGGCTTCGGTGCCGAACACGCCGTCGGTCAGTTCGCCACGGATCACCTGGGTGCCGAACACCGCAACGTGTTCGCCGGCAGCCTGGAACGGCATGTCGACCTTGGCGTCCAAGGTGTACTGCGCGCTCTCCAGTACGCGCTTGGGGCGCGGCAGGAAGGTGGAGGCGGCCAGCGCACGGCGGTCGGCAAGGCTCATGCCGGCGTAGGTACCGGTGCCATCGATCATCTGCAGCAGGTGCTCGCGCTCGGCAACGGTGAACGGCATGGTGCGGCCGTCGTTGTTGGTGGCCACATGCGCCAGCGAGACGAAGCTGTTGCCGAAGCCCCACTTGCCTTCGTGGGTCAGCGCCCAGGCATCGCGGGTGAATTCCTGGCTCGCGCTATAGCCAACGCGCGGATCGGCACGTCGTGCCCAGGTGCCACCACTGGCGCTGCAACGGGCGGCAGTGGTGCCCACACCGTTGCGGCAGAAGTTGCTGCTGCGCCAGATGCTGCTGATGCTGTCGACCGTGCCGACGGGGTATTCCTCTTCGCCGTTGTCGTTGATCTTGATCGAGTTGTCGTACTCCTGGCGCGAGGTGTCGTAGTCCAGGGTGATGGTCTGCGCCTCGGTCGGGGTCCATGCCAGGGTGATGCCGCCGGCCTTGTTGGTGTTGTCCACGGTCTTGCCGCCAGCGCCAAAGCCAAGTGCACGGTTGTGCTGGTTGCCGGCCGGGTCGGTCACCGAGGAGTAGGTCGGGTTGGAGGCGTCGCGGTCATACCAGCTGGCGCGCGCGCTGAGGTTGAGCGTGCCCGGCAGCAGCGGGCCGGTGACGAACAGGTCGACGGTGCGGTCATCGCCGAACTCGTCGTTGGTCTCGAAGCTGCGCGCCAGGGTGGCCGAGCCGTGCCAGCTGTCCAGGGTGCGCTTGGTGATGACGTTGATCACGCCGCCCATCGCATCGGCGCCGTACAGCGTGGAAGCAGGACCACGGATCACTTCGATGCGCTCGATCGCATCCAGCGGCGGGATGTGGTTGAACTGGTTGCCGCCGAAGTTGTTCGGGTAGATGTCGCCATGGTTGTTCTGGCGGCGGCCGTTGATCAGGATCAGCGTGTAGTCCGAGCCCATGCCACGCATGGAGATGCTGCCCTGGCCGGTCTTGTCGCGGGTTTCACCCACGTCCACGCCTTCCAGGTCGCGCACGGCATCGAGCAGGGTGATGTACGGGCGCTTGGCCAGTTCTTCCTGGGTGATGACCGAGATGCTGGCCGGGGCATCGGTGATCTTCTGCTCGAAACCGCTGGCGGTGACGACGACCTTGTCCAGTGTGGTTGGCGCGCCGCTGCCGTTGGCATGGGCGCTGGCGCTGATGGCGCCGAGCACGGCGAGGCTGAGCAGGTGGCGGGAAACGGACACACGGTGACGCTGGCGCAGGGCCATGGGAATACCTCGATCAAGGAATGCAGGTTGCAGCCGCCACCACCGCAGGCGCGCACGCGTGCAGGGGCGAGCTGGGAAGAAGGGAGGGGTGAAGCGAAAACGACTACGCGCGGAGCGTCAGCTCAACGGTGGCGCCTGCCCGCGTTGCTGGCGCGGGCTGGCCAGCGCATGGGCAATGACCGGCGCGGATGCAGGGATGACCGTGCGGATGGAGCTGAAGTCGTCCGCGGCAGACAGCAGCTGCTGGACACTTGGCAGGGGCAGGGGCAGGGGCAGGGCGGCGCGCGGTGCGCGCAGCTGTGCGACCCGGCGCAGTTTGGCCGGGCTTTCTTCTTCCAGGTGGCGGTCGCCGCCCTGACGTTCTTCGGCCGGCGCCGAGGCATGACCGTTCTGGGCCAGGCCGAGCCGGGACAGCTGGGTACCGCTCTGGCACAGGGCAGCCAGCAGCGACAACAGCAACAGCATGCCCAAGGCCAGCGGACGCAGGCTGACAGCGCCGGAAACGGCGTTGTGCTGTGCGTGCTGGCGCTGTGGTTGCTGCATTCGTATCCCCGGATTGCGGACGCGGCGACAGGGGCCGGCGTTCGCGGTGCGGCATTGTAGATACGATTCGTTAACTTTTGCAAATGAGAATTGCTATCAACATGACGAATGTCAATCGTCTGCTTCCAGCAGTGCGCGGATCACCGCATGTGGTGAACTGGCAAGCTGTGGCCGGATCTGCTGCAGGAACGAAGGGCTGCCGTGTGCCAAGGCCTTGCCCAGCCACATGGCTGCTTCATCAACCTGGCCGGCGGCGAGCAGCAGGGAAGCGTGGCTGGCTTGTCCACGAAAATCTCCCGCCTCTGCAGAGCGCAGATACCACGCCGGGGCGGCCGTCGGGTTGGCCGTGACGCCGCGGCCTTCTTCCAGGCAGCGCCCGACCAGATTCATTGATTTTGCGTGGCCAGCGTAGGCTGCACGCAGGTACAGCGCATATGCACCGGTTTCATCCTTGGCTACACCGCGGCCGGTAGCCAGCAGGTTGGCCAGGTTGTACATGCCCCAGTCCAGGCCGTTGTCGGCCGCTTTGCGATACCAGACCGCCGCCAGTTCGTGATTCACCGCAGTGCCTTGGCCCAACTCATGGCAGCGTCCGAGCATGTTCATGGCCAACGGCAAGCCACCATTGGCGGCGCGCTCGAACCATGCCTTGCCGGTGCTGACGTCTATGGGCTGGCCGCGGCCTTCCATGCATGCCTGGCCCAACAGGAACTGGGCAACGGCATCGCCGGCCTGCGCGCGCTGCTGCAGCGTCTGCAATGCAGCGTCGGGGTCGTCGGCCAGTTGCTGCAGCAATGCCTGGATGTCGAGGTCGTGGTCGCTCACGCCTCGGCCCATTGCCGCAGCAGGTTGTGGTAAACGCCGGTCAGGCTGACCAGCGAGGGGTGCTGCGGGTGATCGTGGGTGAGCTGCCGCACCGAGTTATCCAGTTCCCACAGCAGGCGCCGATGGCCGTCATCGCGGATCATGCTCTGAATCCAGAAGAACGATGCCACGCGCGCACCGCGCGTCACCGGCGTGACCTGGTGCAGGCTGGTGCCGGGATACAGCACCATGTGCCCCGCGGGCAGCTTCACCCGTTGGTTGCCATAGGTGTCTTCGATGACCAGCTCGCCACCGTCGTACTCGTCCGGGTCGGCCAGGAACAACGTTGCCGACAGATCGGTACGTACCGGCTGCGGATCATTGGGGCGCGTTGTGTGGTCGTAGCGGATGGCATTGTCGACGTGGAAGCCGAAGGTCTGGCCCTGCTGATAGCAATTGAACAGCGGCGGGTAGACCCGCCTCGGCAAGGCTGCCGCAAAAAAAGTGTCGTTGCGTCCCAGCGCATCGAGAATCATCGAGCCCAGCGCACGTGCGGCAGGGTCCGATTCGGGTAATTGCAGGTTCTGCTTGGCCTGTGCCGATTGATAACCGGCGGTGGCCTTGCCGTCTGCCCAGCCCGCCTCCTGCAGGCGCTGGCGGGCCAGTGCCACCTGTTCGCGCGTGAGTACGTCGGGGATGTGCAACAGCATGATGTTCCCTTGTGGAGACGCCCCCGGCAGGTGCCGGGGGCGGGTGGATCCAGAACTGACGACCAGGTGTCTACATCAGAACTTGAAGTTGAAGGTCAGCGTTGCGGCGCGGCCCGGTGCGATCGCCGCGTAGTGCGAAGCATACGCCTTGGTGAAGTACACCTTGTCGGTCAGGTTCTGCACGTTCAACTGCAGGCTGTAGGTGTCATTGAAGGCGTAGCTGGCCATCGCGTCCCAACGGGTATACGAAGGAATCCACTTGGTGTTGTTGACGTTGCCGTAGACCTTGTCGACGTAGTTGGCACCGGCACCAACGGTCAGGCCGTGCACGAAGCTCGGCGACCAGGTGGTCCAGATACTGGCGCTGTGCTTGGCGGTGTTCGGGAACACGTTGCCGTTGAACGGCGACGGCACGTAGGCACCGTTGACCAGGGTGAAACCGTTGTCTTCAACCACGGCATCCAGGTAGGTGTAACCACCAAATACCTGCAGTCCTTCAACGATGGTGCCACTGACACCGATTTCGGCGCCCTTGACCTTCTTGCGGCCGGCGTTTTCGGTGGTGCCGGCATCGCTGGTGACGCGGGCGTTGTTCATCTCGGTCTGGAAGATGGAGCCGGTCAGCGACAGGCGCTGGTCCAGCAGGTCCCACTTGGTACCCAGCTCGATGTTGCGGCTGCGCTGCGGTTCCAGGTTCTTGATGGTTGCGCTGATACCGTCGGCGCCATCGCCGGCGTCCATGCCAACCGGCGTGGACGAGGTGCCCCACGACAGGTAGATGCTGCCGTTTTCAGCCGGCTTGAACACCAGGCCGGCCTGGCCATTCCAGAACGACTGGGCGTTGCGCAGGTCGCTGGTGCCAGCTGCGATGGCGGCCGGGGTCGGGGTGATCAGGCGTGCATCGTAGTCGTCAAAGCGTACGCCCACGTTCAACAGCCATTGCGGGGTGAACTCCATGGTGTCGAACAGGTAGGCAGAGCGCGTGCGGTTGGTCTGGCGCACGTCGACTGCAGGGTTGCTGCGGGTGACGGTGTGCGTTGCCGACCACGGATCGTGCGGGTTCGGGTTGGCGAAGTCGGTGCAGTTGTAGCCGGTGGCAGCGCCGGTGGTGGCGCAGACCTGGTTGCCGGTGATCGGGTTGTTGGTGCCGCCGGTGGTCTGGCCGTTGGGGCGGACCACGTCACCGATCAGATAGCTGCCGCGACGGGTCTTCTCTTCGGAGTACTCGATGCCGCCGTTGATGTTGTGCTTGATCGAGCCCGTGCTGAACTCGCCGGTCAGGCTGGTCTGGTTGATGAAGCTTTCAGTACGGGCAGCGCGGCTGTTGGTACGGCGCCACAAGGTGCCGTACAGGTTCGGGTTGCCCTTGCTGTCGTCCGGCTGGGTCCACAGGTAATCATTGGTGGTACGGCCGAAGCGGGCCACGTTGCGCAGGGTGAACGCGCCGAACTCATGCGACAGGTTGGCCGTGGTGATGTCGGCCTTGGTTTCCTGGAAATCGCGGTCCACCAGGCCGTAGAAGTTGTTGCGGTCCGGCACGATCGGGCTGCCATCGCCGTTCTTGGGGACGTTTACGCCGCTGGTGAACGGGTTGTTGTATGGGAAGCCGCCGGCATCGGGCAGGTCATCGGTTTCCATGTGGTAGTGGCCCAGGGTGAACTGGGTCAGGCCGTTCAGGCCCCACGCGATGGACGGTGCAATACCCCAGCGGCTGACGTTGACTTCGTCGCGGCCGGCGATGTCGCTGTCGTGCTTCATCAGGTTCACGCGGGCGGCGATGCCGTCACCGATCACTGCATTGGCGTCCACCGTGGCGCGCTGGTAGCTGTCGGTACCCAGGCCTACCGAGCCCTGCACGAAATCGCGTAGCTTCGGGGTCTTGCTGACCAGGCTGACGCTGCCGCCGGCCGAACCGCGGCCGCTATAAGCCGAGCTCGGTCCCTTGAGCACTTCGATCTGCTCGATCGCAAACACTTCGCGGGTCTGGCTGCCGACGTCGCGCAGGCCGTCCACGTAGATGTCCGACGCCGAGTCGAAGCCACGGATGAACGGACGGTCGCCGGTCGGGTTGCCGCCTTCGCCGGCACCAAAGGTGATGCCCGGGACAGTGCGCAGCGCGTCCAGCAGAGTGGTGGCGGCGGTTTGCTCGATCACCTGCTGCGAGATCACCGAGACCGACTTGGGGGTGTCCAGCAGCGGTGCGGTGAACTTGGAGGACTGCAGGCGCGCCCGTTCGGCGTGTACGTCAACCGCGTCCAGTTCGGTGGCTTTGCGCTGGTCAGTGGCTGCGTCGGCAGCGGTGTCGGGGGCGGCGTGGGCGGCAAGCGGTGCAATGGCGAGCAGCAGGGCAGAAGTGAGCGGGGTACGCACAGGGGTCATGGTTGGACTCGTAGGCAAACAAAGAGAACGCACCGGCAGATCCAGCCGATGCAAGGGGAGACACAGAAAGGAGACAGGACCGGCGCAGCGCAGGCGCGACGGCAGGGTGGAGCGATGGCTCAGGCGCGCGGCGGGGCGTGGCCGGGATTGAGCAGCAGATAGGGCGCCAACGGATAGCGTTGGGCGCGTTCAACCGCGTGCTGCAGCAGCGTGTCGCTGGCGGCAGTCATGAAGACGCGGCTGGGGGTAAACGGAGCCTGTGGAACCGGACTGGACAGCATGGCTGCCGAGCGTGGCCGGGTCAGGCGGGAGGACTCGCCGCCGGTTTCGCTGATGGCGGCCATTTCCAGCGGATGCTGCGGATGACCGGGTTCAGGTGAAGCCAGAACCTGGTCGAACGCTTCCACTGCCAGCGGGACGGTGACCACCGCCCTGGTCTGAAACGCTATGGCCCAGACCAGCAACATGCCAAACACCAGCATCAGCCAAGGCAGGCGCTGCCGCACGGTGGCGACAGTCAGCAGTTGAGCCTTGGCGGATGGGGAGGACATGGGGAAAAGCGCGGACCGTTAATTTCGCGTTATCGCGACAGATGCGCATCTTATTGAGAATTGTTTGCGTTTTCAATTCTGAGGTGCTGGGTATACCTCAGCTATCTTCCGGGTACGGTTCGGCCGCGATGGATGAATTGGCTGCTCAAAGCAGCGCCCCGACATCCTCCAAGTTGGACCAAGCCTATTCAGGCTGGGGCTGCTCTGGAGCGGGGGCCAGATACCGCGGTTTGTCCCGGCTTCTGGGAAAGGACGCGCTCGCGTCTCTCTTGCCCCCGTTGATGACCAGCTCAGTCGCGGTCGTCGCGCGACCAGATGCCGCCATGTTCGCGCTTGACCGGGAACTTGGGCACCGCCGTATAGGCCGGTGCGCACAGGGCGCGGCCGTCGCGGATGTCGAAACGGGCGCCATGCAGGATGCACTCGATGCTGCCTTCATCCGGATCCAGGGTGCCGGAGGACAGTTCGAACTCCTCATGCGTGCACTGGTCTTCCAGCGCATACAGCTCACCGTCCAGGTTGAACACCACAATCGGCGAGCCGGTGACTTCGTCGAAGCCGGTCTTCAGTTCGCCCGGCAGCAGTTCCTCGCTGGCACAGATGAAGGTCCAGGTCTCGCTCATGCGGCAACACCCAGCGGCTTTTCAAGGATCTCGAACTGCAGGTCGTCACGCTTGGGGATGCCGAAACGCTCATCGCCATACGGGAACGGCTTCTTGATGCCGGTGCGCACGTAGCCACGGCGTTCGTAGAAGGCGATCAGCTCATCGCGGCAATCGATCACCGTCATCTGCATGGTCGGCAGCTGCCACTGCTCGGCGGCGTGCTGTTCGGCACGCTGCATCAACTGCTTGCCGATGCCGCCGCCCTGGGCGCGGGGGCTGACCGAGAACATGCCGAAATAGCCGTGGCCGTTTTCATCGGCGATATGGCAGCAGGCCTGCAGCTGGCCGTCTTGTTCGACGACCAGGATGACGCTGCGCGGGCGGTCGAGATCGGCCTGGATACCGGCGGCGTCGATGCGCTGGCCATCCAGCAGGTCGGCTTCGGTGGTCCAGCCAACGCGGGAGGCGTCGCCACGGTAGGCGGAGGTGACCAGGTCGATCAGGGCCGGGATATCGGCGGCGGTAGCGGGGCGGAAAGTCAGCGCGTTCATGGGCTGCATTCTAGCGCCGGGAGCTGGAACGGACGATGGGAGGAGTCCTGTGCTGTGCTCCCTCCCTTTGCCACAGGCAAGGGGAGGGTTGGGGAGGGGTTGGCTCTTCGCAAGTTGATGCAGCAGAGGCGTCACTTGCGTAGAGCCGAGCCATGCTCGGCTGGGGTTCTACCGGTGAAGCCCTTGCCGAGCATGGCTCGGCACTACAGGTGAAGTGTTTGCCGGGCTTTGCTCCCTCCCTTTGCCGCAGGCAAGGGGAGGGTTGGGGAGGGGTAGCGCTTTTGCTGTTGGACTTTCAGCTTCGCGGCTTACGCCGCTCCTACAAGTGCGTCGTTTGCCTTGCCCTCAACGCATGAAGAACTCGACCGGGAACGACAGTTCCAGCGGCGCCTTGCGTGCTTCCGGCACCGCCGGCAATGGCGCTGCACGGCGGAAGGTATCCAATGCGGCCTGATCGAGCATTGCCGAACCGGAGGTCTGCTCCAACGCCAACGACAGCACCGAGCCATCACGGGCGAGGCTGACCCGGATGTGGGCGACGCCTTGTTCGCGGCGCGCGCGGGCGGCATTGGGATAGCGGCGATGCCGTTCCAGCTTGGCCATGACCCGGCCTTCCCAGCTGTCCTTGCCGGGATTGGCCACGCTGGGGCCGGTGGGCAGCGGTGGCGTGACCGGGGCGGCTGCGATCGAGGCCTCCTGCTGCTGCGGGGCCAGCGCCTGCTGCACCGGTTGTGGTGGTGCGGGTGGTGGAACCACCCAGTTGGCGTTGGCGCGTGGTGGCGACGGCGGCAGCGGGCGCGGCGGTTCCGGCTTCTGTTTCTCCGCCGAGGCCGCAGCGGAAGGTGTTGGTGCAACGATTTCTTCCAGCGGCTGCTCCGGTGCACGTGGCGGCAACATCACCAGTTGCGTGCGCTCGGCCGGCTCCATCAATGGAGGATCGATTGATGGTGCGCGACTCCACAGCAACAGCGCGAACATTCCAATGTGCAGCAACACGGTCACGGTTGCGGCGACGGAGCGGATGCCGCGCTCTTCGAACTGCGGGGATGGGACCGCTGCCACGCCGCGCGGCAGCGGCCGGGTCAGCAGATACAACGCGCAGCCGCCCATGCCGATCGCAACCGCCAGCCACAGCAGCAGCGACGGGTGCGCGAAATACCAGAACATGGCAAAGCCCAGCGCCATGCCGCCGCAGGCAAACGCCTTGGCGCGCTTGGACATCGCGCCCTGCTCACGCCACAGCCGCAATGGTGGGCCGAACTGCGGGTGCTGCAACAGCCAGCGTTCGAAGCGCGGGGAAGAGCGACCAAAACAGGCGGCCGCCAGAATCATGAAAATGGTGGTGGGCATCACCGGCAGCAGTGCGCCGATGATGCCCAGGGCCACCATCACCATGCCCAGCAACAGATAGCCCACGCGCACGGCGCGGTTGCGCCGTGGCGGGGCTGGAGCGGTGCTCAGCGTTGCTTCCATCTCAGGCGGCAAAGGCCTGTTCGACGTAGCCATGCACGCGCTGGAACGCCGCGGTGGCACCGGCCACCATGCGCTGCTCCTGCTCGGCATCCAGCGCGTTGCCATCCAGTGCTTCGGTGAAGCGCCGCCAATGGCGCGCGCGGCCGTCCGGATGTCCAGCCAGGTGACGCGCGCCGTGGTTGGCATCCAGGCCGATCTTCGCTGCCAGCTTGAACAGGATGGCAGCGCCGAGGTTGGAGCCTTCGACCACGTACAGCCAACCCAGCGCGGTGGCCGGGTCGATGTCGCTGCTCAAGGCGGCATTGTCATCGGCGGGCAGGGCTTCACCCAGGTCGAGCAGATCCTGCTGCAGTTCCTGCAGACGCTGGCGTTCGGCCAGGTCCGGCAACAGGCCCTGCAGTGCCGGCAGCGAATACAGCACCGCCAGGTCACGGTGGAAGCGGTACTGCACGCGCAGGAAGCGCCGGTAGTTTTCCAGCGAGGCGAACGGTTGGCCCCGCATTATGCGTTGGTCCAGCCGCTCGTGGGTACCGTGGGTGGCGGCCTTCAAGCGTTGGCTGCGGCTGAGTTCCAGCAGTATTGGGGAAGCGGACATATGCGGTTCCTCAGAAGTTGACGGTGAAGCCCATGCGCACGGTGCGGCCGGGTGAGGCCATCAGGCCCAGCGTCATCGCGTCCATGTAGTAACGGTCGGTGAGGTTGTCCACGCTCAGGTCGAGCGCGACGTGCTCGTTGATGCGGTAGTTGGCGAACAGGTCGACCAGTACGTAGGAACCCCAATCGACCACCGGGATGATGCTGCTGGCGCGTGGCAGGGTCGGGCGGTTGCCGGTGTAGCTGACCCGGCCACCGGCGGTCAGGCGCTGGTCCAGCTGATGCGTGCCCAGCGTCAGCGCACCGGAGGCGCGCGGCGGGACGTGGTTGCTGGCATAGCTGTCGGTGACGCCGCCCGGATGGCAGGGCTCTGACTTGGTCGGATAGGCGCGGTCGCTGTGGCAGAAGTTGGTGTAGGTGTAATAGCTGCCGGACAGCTCACTGAAGAAGCGCGGCGTGCGGTACTCGGCGGTGATCTCGTAGCCCTTGAAGTCGGCGTTGTCGATATTCTCGATTACCGGTGACGACACCCAACCCTCCAATTGCACGGTGGTGCGGGTCAGGTAATCCTTCACGTGGTTGTCGAAGTAGGCCAGCTTCAGGCGAGCCTGGTCGCCTTCGGCGAACAGCCCATCGCGCAGCAGGTTGATGCCGTACTCGCGGTTCTTGGCGTGTTCCGGGCGCAGGTCCATTGCGAACGTGGTGGGCACCGGGCCGGAGCTGGTTTCGAACAGGCCGGGCATGCGCAGTGCTTCGGCGTAACGGGCATAGACCTGCACGCCCTCGAACGGGGTGAAGGTGATCGCCGCGATCGGTGCATTGCCGCTGGCCTTGTTCTGCAGGTGGACATCGGTATAGGTGATGGGGCGACTCTGCGATGGCACGCGGGTGATCTCGCGGTCATAGCTCTTGTAGCGGGTGTGGCGGATGGCAGCGTCGAACTTCAGCCAATCGGTGGGCACCCACTCGGCGCTGGCGAACAGGCTGCTTTCCTCGCGCTTGGCGTTGTTGCTGCTGAAGCTCTGCGAGGCGCTGATCGGATGCACGTCTTCCTTGCCGTGGGTAAAGCCGTACTGCAGTGCGACGTCGCCCCAGGCGGTGATGAAGCGCGAGGTATTGGTGGCGTCGATACCCCAGCGCTCGGCCTGGCGATACGTGGTTTCGATATAGGTGTATTCCGGCGGCAGCGCCGGGAACGAGTAGACGTTGCGGATGGTGTTGTCCAAGGCGGTACGCCAGGCATTGGCTTTGAAGTCGATCAGCTCGTTGCCCGGCTGCCAGCGGTAACGCGCAGTCCAGGTATCGGCATCGACATCGCTGAGCGCCGATTGCAGCGCGCCTTCACCACGCAGGATGGCCGACGGCATCAGCTCGCCGTAGCGGCTCTGGTATTTCATGCGGCCCAGTTCCAGCGCCTGGTCGGGGCTGGGCTTCCAGGTGCCCTTGAGCAGCCAGGACTGGTTGTCCACCGAGGTGTTGAGCACTTCTTCGCCGGCACGGAAGCGGTTCAGGCCCTCGAAGCTGACGGTGGTGTACTCGACCCAACGGCCACGGCTGTCCGTGGTGCGCGAGGTCGCATAGTGCGGCTCGGGCGCGCCCGGACCGTTCTCGCCGGCGAAATAGTTGCCGGTCTTGCGTCGCGCGAAGGCGCCCAGCACTTCGAACTCGCCCCAGCGTTTGGCCGCGGCGATGCTGCCGCTGCCGCCGGTCGGGGTGCCGGTGGAAGGGCGGTCCATGCCGGTCTCATCGGCAAATTCGCTGGGCAGCTGCTGCACCGTGCAGGTGCGGCCGCCACCGCAGGCGGTCAGGAAACGGCCGCCATTGCGCAGGCCGCCGGTGGTGAAGGCCGGTGGCGGCGATGTGGAGTTGTCGCTGAAACCGCCCTTCAGGCGGATGCCCCAATCCTTGTCGCCAGTGATGATGTCCTCGGCGTTCAAGGTGCGCATGCTGACCACGCCGCCGATCGCGCCGACGCCTTCGGCACCGCCGGTCGGGCCCTTCTGGATGTCGATGCCGCCAATCATGTCCGGGTCGATATAGCTGCGCCCGGCCACGCCGGCATAGCCGCGGTAGACGGTGACCTGCTGCTGGCTGCCGTCGATCAGCACCGGCACGCGGTTGAAGCCCTGCATGCCGCGGATGTTCAGATCGAGCGCACCGGAATTGCGGTTGTCGCCGTTGATGACGCCGGCCACGCTCTTGAAGATGTCACCGGCCTGGGTGCCGCGCGAACGCTCGATCTGCTGCAGCGACAGGTGCGCGCCGGACTGCGCGGAGGTGTAAGGCGTGTCGGCCGAATTGCGGCTGTCATCGCCCAGCTGGGTTCGGTTTCCCTGGTCACCCTGCACCCGCAACGTGCCGATGCGTTCCACGCCGTTGGCCGGCGCGCGCTGTACGGTCAGCGCGCCGCTGGCGGTGGTGACCAGCTGCAGGCCGCTGCCCTGCAGCGCCTGGGCGGCGGCCTGTTCGACCGAGTACTGGCCATGCACGGCCTTGGCCTGCTTGCCCTGCAGCAGGGCGGGGTCCACCGACAGGGTGCGGCCGGCGCTGGCGGCGATGCGGTTGAGGCTGGTGCCAAGTGGGCCGGCGGCGATCTGGTAGTCGAGTACTGCCGCATCGGCGGCTGCGGCTTGCGCGTGGGCCAGCGGAACGGCACAGGCCAGCGACAGGGCCAGGGCAAGGCAGGAAGGGCGAAGCAGGGGGGAGGCGGACATCGATACGGCTTCCGAAAGAGGGTTTCGGATAGGGATGTGTATCGAAGGCGAGAAACCGGACACGCTCACGCTATTTTTTTTCGATCAGGGTGACCGGGCCGTAGGAACGGATCAGCAGGGGCAGGGTTTCGGCCAGGGCGGCGAGCGTGCGATCGCTGTCATCCAGCGCGAACACGCCTTGCACGCGCAACGCGGCGGCCTCTGGCGACACCCGTAGGAAGCCGCTGCGGTAAGCGCGCAGGCGCTCGACCAGATCGAGCAGTGGCGCATTGTCGAGGCTGACCCGGCCGTGCAGCCAGTCGGTCAGTTGCAGCGGATTGCTGCCGAGTGCGGTGATGCCGCTGGCATCGATGCGTGCGCTTTCCCCGGCCAGCAGGCGCTGGCTGTGGCCGCGCTCGTCCTCGATCAGTACGTGATCGCTGAGTGCGGCAACCTGGGTGGATGTCTCGTAGCGCTCCACCATGAACCTGCCGCGCAACAGGCTGAGTCTTGCGTGCAGGCTGTGCAGCAACACGGGGCGTGGATCGGCCGCGATGTCCAGCAATGCGCGCCCACGCCGTAGCCACAGTTGGCGCTGGTTGGCGCCAAAATCCAGGTCCATCGCGCTGCGTGCATCCAGCGTGAGGGTGCTGCCGTCATCCAGTGCAAAGCGGCGGCGTTGCCCGGTTGCGGTGCGCAGGTCGGCGCTGAGTTCGCGCAGCGGGAACTTGCGGTCGGCCAGCAACGCGGCGCCGCCAGCGGTGAGTGCAAAGGCCGCCAGCGAGCGCAGTGCGACACGCCGCGACGGGCGCAGCAGCAGTTCGCGCGCCTGTTGATCCTGGCCGGGGTGACGCTGGGCAACCTCGCGCAGGCGTTGGAAGCGCCCCTGGATCTCCTGCAACTGCTGCCAGGCCTGGCGATGTTCGGCCGAGGCGTCGAGCCAGCGCTGCAGCTGCTGTTCGCTGTCCGCACCGGCACTGCCGGATTGCAGCAGCACCATCCAGTCGATGGCAGCGTCCATCGCCGCTTGCCCGCTCATGGAGCCAGATCCGTGTGCTGCAGGTCCTGCAGGCAGCAGCTCCAGGCCTGGCGCAGGTAGCGACCGACCGTGCGTACCGATACGCCAAGCTGTTGTGCGATCTGCTCGTGGCCCATGCCATCGAGCTGGCTGTAGAGGAAGGCGGCGCGCGCCGGTGCCGGCAGCGACTGCATGCTGCGATCGACCAGCAGCACGGTTTCCAGCAGTAGTGCACGTTCCTCGGGCGAGGGCGAAAACGCTTCAGGACTGTGCCGCAACTGCTCCAGCCAGGCCTGTTCCAGATCACGGCGCCGACGCAGATGGAACAGCAGGCGCTTGGCAATGGTGGTCAGGAACGCGCGCGGTTCGTCGATGCTGGTCAGTGGCGTGCGCGAGGCTGCAACCTGGCTGAAGGTCTCGGCGGTGAGGTCTTCGGCATCCCAGCGGCAACGCAACTGCCGGCACAGCCGTGCCAGTAACCAGTGGTGGTGGTCGCGGAACAGGGCGGCGAGGAGGGAGGACGACGCGGGGCTCATCGTTTGTGCAAATGCGAATTGTTCGCATTATGGCATGTGTGACGGGCGCTGTGCAGCGGGGAGGTTCTGGTGGGTTGTGGGAACGGCGTAAGCCGCGAGGCTGGCAGATTGTCAGATCGCGGTATCGACGCGTGCTTCGCGGCTTACGGCGCTGCCACAGCCAGAACGAATGCAGTGCCGAGGATGCCGCCGAAGCCAGCAATGCGCTCCCTCCCTTTGCCGAAGGCAAGGGGAGGGCTGGGGAGGGGTAAAGCTTTGTGCTGTTGGATTGTGAGCTTCACGGCTCACGCCGTTCCCACAATCAGCCAGCACTGCGTCTCAACCCCTCTCCCGTTTACGGGAGAGGGGTTGGGGTGAGGGCGCTTTCGCTGTTTGAATCCTGGTCTGTAGTGCTATCGGCTTCGCGGCTTACGCCGCTCCTACAACAGCCGGATTTCTCAGCCCAGCAGGCTACGCACTTTCTTCAACGCCGCCATGAAGGACTCGATCTCGTCATGCGTGTTGTAGAACGCCAGCGAGGCGCGGCAGGTGGCGGCTACGCCGTAGTACTGCAGCAGCGGGTGCGCGCAGTGCTGGCCGGAGCGCACGGCGACGCCTTGCAGGTCTAGCAGGGTCGCCAGGTCGTGCGCATGCGCGCCTTCGATCTGGAACGACACCACCGCCGCCTTGTTCGGCGCAGTGCCGAAGATGCGCAGGCCTTCAACGCGCTGCAGTTCTTCGGTGAAGTGGGCCAGCAATTCCTGTTCGCGGGCTTCGATGTGTTCGCGACCCAGCGCTTCCAGGTAATCCACCGCCACGCCCAGGCCGATGAAACCGGCGATGTTCGGCGTGCCGGCTTCGAACTTGTGCGGGGCATCGTTGAACACGGTGCCGTCGAAGCTGACTTCCTTGATCATCTCGCCGCCGCCAAGGAAGGGCGGCATGTCCTGCAGATGTTCGCGGCGTGCCCATAGCGCGCCAGTGCCGGTCGGGCCGCACATCTTGTGGCCGGTCACCACGTAGAAATCGCAGCCGATGGCGGCAACGTCCACGCTCAGGTGCGGTGCGGCCTGCGAGCCGTCGATCACGGTGACGATGCCGCGCTTGCGCGCCTCGCGGCAGATCTCGCGCACGGGATTGATGGTGCCCAGCACATTGGACACATGGGTGAGCGCCAGCAGCTTCACTTCCGGGGTCATCGCTGCATGCAGCGCGTCCAGGTCGAGGCTGCCATCGGGCGTGATCTCGGCCACGCGGATGGTGGCGCCGGTACGCTGGGCGACCAGCTGCCACGGCACGATGTTGGCGTGGTGCTCCATGCGCGAGACCAGGATCACATCGCCAGCCTTCAAGCGCGGCAGCGCCCACGAATAGGCAACCAGGTTGATCGCGAAGGTGGTGCCGCTGCACAGCACCAGCTCATCGCTGCGCACGTTGAGGAAGCGCGCCAGCTTGGTGCGTGCGCCTTCGTAGGCATCAGTAGCTTCGGTGCCGAGCGCATGCACCGCGCGGCTGACATTGGCGTTGTAGCGGCGGTAGAACTCGTCCACCGCGCCGATCACCGACAGCGGCTTCTGCGCGGTGTTGGCATTGTCGAAATACACCAGCGGCTTGCCGTTTACTTCGCGCATCAGCAGCGGGAAATCGGCGCGCACGCGCTCCCAATCGGGGGCGGTAACTGAAGTGTGGATCGGACGCGGGGAACTGAGATTCATGCCATGCCTGCCTGTTGCAGTGCCTGGTCCAGGTGGCGGGCCAGCTTTTCGGTAAGGACGCCTTCCACCGCGGACAGCGGCTCGTGGCAGAACGCAGCGCTGAGCATCGCGCGCGCGGTTTCCGCCGGCAGGCCGCGCGAGCGCAGGTAGAACAACGCGTTTGCGTCGAGCTGGCCGACGGTTGCACCGTGCGCCGCCTTGACCTCTTCGGCATCGATCACCAGCGTCGGCTGGGTATCGATCTCGGCATCGGCCGACAGCAGCAGGTTCTTGTTGGACAGGTTGGCATCGGTGCCATCGGCGCCTTCGCGGATGCCGATGCCACCATGGAACACCACGCGGCTGCGGTTGGCCGCGACGCCGCGCCAGACCAGCTCGGCGCTGGTGTCCTTGGCGATGTGCTCAATGCCCAGGCGGGTGTCGATATGGCGACGACCGGTACCCAGCAGCACGCCATTGGCGGTCAGCTTGGCGTTGTCGCCTTCCAGGCGCACGTTGAGCTCATGGCGGCTCAGCGCAGCACCCAGCTCCAGGTCGATGCGGCGGTATTCCGCATCGCGTGCCAATACCGCGTCGGTGCGCAGCAGCGAGGTGGCACGTGCACTGTCGGCCTGCACGCGGGCATGTGACAGCACCGCATCCTGGGCGATGTGGACGTGGACCAGGGTGTTGTCCAGGTGTGCGCTGTCGCCAGCCTGCAGGTGGTGCTCGACCAGACCGAATACGGCGCCACGGCGCAGCTCGATCAGGTGACGGTGATGCCAGGCGTGGTCGCTGGAATCCGCCGCGCTGACAAATACCAGATGCAGCGGCGTTTCGCTGACGATGCCGTCGGCGACCTGCACCAGCACGCCTTCATCGGCGAGTGCGGCATTGAGCTGGGCGAACACTTCCTCGGCGCGCTCGAAGCGACGCCCGAGGAAACGCAGCGCTTCGGGTTCTTCGGCCTGCACGGCAGACAAGGTGCGCACCTGCACACCGGCATCCAGCGACGACAGATCGCTCAACGCAGCGCTGTGGCGACCGTTGACGAAGACCAGGCGCGGCGACGGGATGTCGGCCAGCAGCGCGGCATCGATGTCCGGGGCCTGCAGTGGCGCGGCGGTGAAGCTGCGGCGCTCCAGCTGGCGCAGCGAGGTGTACTTCCAGGCTTCGTTGCGGGCGGCGGGCAGGCCGGTTTTCAGTGCGGCTTCAAGCAGCTCGGCGCGCTCCTTGCTGCCGCAGAAGGTGCCGGCCAGTGAATCGAGCAGGGCATTCATTACTTGGCGGCCTCGCGGACCACGCGGTCCTTCAGGAAGTCATAACCGTGGGCTTCCAGCTCCAGCGCCAGTTCCGGGCCGCCGGTCTTGACGATGCGGCCGTCGGCCAGCACGTGCACCACGTCCGGCTTGATGTAGTCGAGCAGGCGTTGGTAGTGGGTGATGACCAGGAACGAGCGCTCCGGCGAACGCAGTGCGTTGACGCCATCGGCCACGCTCTTCAGCGCATCGATGTCCAGGCCGGAGTCGGTTTCGTCGAGGATCGCGAGCTTCGGTTCGAGCACGGCCAGCTGGAAGATCTCGTTGCGCTTCTTCTCGCCACCGGAGAAACCTTCGTTGACGCCACGGTGCAGCAGCTCGTCCTTCAGATGCAGCACGGCCAGCTTCTGCCGGACCAGCTTGAGGAACTGCATCGAGTCCAGTTCTTCCTCGCCACGTGCCTTGCGCTGCGCATTGAGCGCGGCACGCAGGAAGTAGGTGTTGTTGACGCCGGGGATTTCCACCGGGTACTGGAAGGCCAGGAACAGGCCGGCGGCGGCGCGTGCTTCCGGTTCCAGCTCCAGCAGATCGCCATCTTCGAACTGCACGCTGCCAGCGGTGACGTCGTAGCCGTCGCGGCCGGACAGGACATTGCCGAGGGTGGACTTGCCGGCGCCGTTCGGGCCCATGATGGCGTGCACTTCGCCCGGCTTCACTTCCAGCGACAGGCCCTTGAGGATTTCCTTGTCGCCGATGCTTGCGTGGAGGTTTTCGATCTTCAGCATGAGGGTGCGTTCTTCAATATGTAGGGTGCGGGGCGATCAGAGCTCGCCTTCGGCGCGATCGAGGAAGGTGGTGCGCAGCCACTGGGTGCGCTTGCGGGTCAGTTCGGCCTTGTTGGCCGAGTACAGCATCGGGTACATCGAGCCGTACAGAACACGCGGATTCTCGTCCTTGCCCACCGGATAGCGCGCTTCGATATCAGCGTCGCGCAGCGGGATCCACAGGCGCTGGGCTGCGCGCAGCTTGTCGATGGCGACCTGCTGGCCCTGCAGTTTCTGCATTACCTGCCGGTACACGGCGTTGAGCTCGGCGTCGGCGGCGGTGGCTTCGGCCGCCGCACACTCGTTGAGCTCGAACTGGGTGCGGGCGTCATCGCAGGCCTTGCCCGGCGCCGCGGCGTAGGCTGCGAACGGCAGCACGGCCAGCAGTAGCAGCGACAGGCGGCTCATCCGACCGATCCTTCCAGCGAGACTTCCAGCAGCTTCTTGGCTTCCACCGCGAACTCCATCGGCAGTTCCTTGAAGACTTGCTTGCAGAAGCCGTCGACGATCATCGACACCGCGTTTTCCTGGTCGATGCCGCGGGCGCGGCAATAGAACAGCTGGTCGTCGGAGATCTTGGAGGTGGTGGCTTCGTGCTCGACGGTGGCGCTGGGGTTCTTCACCTCGATATAGGGGAAGGTGTGGGCGCCACACTTCTTGCCGATCAGCAGCGAGTCGCACTGGGTGTAGTTGCGCGCGCCTTCGGCGCCACGGTCAACCCGCACCAGGCCGCGGTAGGTGTTCTGGCCACGGCCGGCGCTGATGCCCTTGGAGATGATCTTGCTCTTGGTGCGCTTGCCTACGTGGATCATCTTGGTGCCGGTATCGGCCTGCTGGCGATGGTGGGTCAGCGCGACCGAGTGGAATTCACCGACCGAGTCGTCGCCCAGCAGCACGCAGGACGGGTACTTCCAGGTGATGGCCGAGCCGGTTTCCACCTGGGTCCAGGTCACCTTGGAGCGCGCGCCACGGCATTCGGCACGCTTGGTGACGAAGTTGTAGATGCCGCCGACGCCGTTCTCGTCGCCCGGGTACCAGTTCTGCACGGTCGAATACTTGATCTCGGCATCTTCCAGCGCCACCAGCTCGACCACCGCGGCGTGCAGCTGGTTCTCATCGCGCATCGGCGCGGTGCAGCCTTCCAGGTAGGAGACGTAGGCCTTGTCTTCGCAGATGATCAAGGTGCGCTCGAACTGCCCGGTATTGCTGGCGTTGATGCGGAAATAGGTGCTCAGCTCCATCGGGCAGCGCACGCCGGCCGGGATGAAGACAAAGCTGCCGTCGGAGAACACCGCCGAGTTCAGCGCGGCGAAATAGTTGTCGCCCACCGGCACCACCGAGCCCAGGTACTTGCGCACCAGCTCCGGGTATTCGCGGATGGCTTCGGAAATGGAGCAGAACACCACGCCCTTTTCGGCCAGTTCCTTGCGGAAGGTGGTGCCGACCGAGACCGAGTCGAACACCGCATCCACTGCCACACCGGCCAGTTTTGCGCGCTCGTGCAGCGGCACGCCGAGCTTTTCGTAGGTGTCCAGCAGTTCCTTGGGCACTTCGTCCAGCGACTGGTACTTCGGGCCCTTGGGCGCGGAGAAGTAGCTCAGCGCCTGCAGGTCGATCGGGCCGATCTGCAGCTTCGCCCAATCCGGCTGGCGCATGGTCAGGAAGTGGCGGTAGGCGTCCAGGCGCCATTGCGTCATCCACTCGGGCTCGTCCTTCTTGGCCGAGAGGGCGCGGATGACGTCCTCGTCCAGGCCCGGCGGGAACGATTCGGACTCGATCAGGGTGACGAAGCCGGCGTCGTACTTGCGCCCCAGCTGTTCGTGGATCTCACGGTTTGGACTGTCGACGGTGTCGACCTTTTCGATGATCTCGGTGGCCATCAGGGCTGCCTACGGTTGTTCAGGAGACGACGTCGGCGCTGATGCGTCGACGGTCGGCAAGCGGTAAGGGGTGCAGCATCTGCGCGAGGGTGACGCCGCGCAGGGCATCGGAAACCACGTCATTGATCAGCCGCCAGTTCGAGCGCACACCGCACTGCCCGGCAAGGCCGCACTGGCTCTGCTCCTGGCTGCATTCGGTGATGGCCAGCGGACCTTCCATTGCTTCCAGGATCTCGATCAGGGTGATCTCGGAGGCCGGGCGGGTCAGCCGGTAACCGCCATGCACGCCGCGCAGGCCTTCGACCAGGCCGGCCTGGGCCAGTGGCTTGAGCAGCTTGCTGACGGTGGGCGGCTCCAGTCCGGCGGCTTCAGCCAGATCGGTCGCGCTCAGCACTTCGGCCGGCCGTGCGGCGAGCACGGTCAGGACAACGGTGGCGTAATCGGTGAGCTTGGTGACGCGGAGCATTGCGGGAGCGGGGGGTATCAATGTGGACCAAAATTGTACTCTTTCTGGTCCGGGGGGCCAAGTTTTGCCGTTCAGCTGGCAGAAACCCCCAGCCAAACAGGGGACTGCAGCTGTTTCCTCTCCCCTCGTGGGAGAGGATGCCGAAGGCAGGAGAGGGGGGCGGCGCAGCCGCTGCTTCGTGCTTTCGGTTTGCCGGGAAGCAACAGCAGGCCAGAGACCACGCAGCGCCACACTCTTGCCAATCCCCAATCCCCAATCCCCAATCCCAGCCCTTGGGTTGTCCAGCCCGATGGGCGAGAATCACCGCCTCACTCAAGTTCCGGCCATGTACATGCCCAAGAAGATCCAGGCACGCAAATCCTCCATCCACGGCAATGGCGTGTTCGCCGTGGCCGATCTCAAGAAGGGCGAGCGCGTCATCGAGTACAAGGGCAAGCACCGTACCCATGCCGAAGTGGATGCGGATGATGCCGGCGATGTGGAATCCGGCCACACCTTCCTGTTCACCCTGAACGACGATTACGTCATCGATGCCAACTACAAGGGCAACGACGCACGCTGGATCAACCACAGCTGCGATCCCAACTGCGAGGCGATGATCGAAGAGGCCGAAGGTGATGACCGCACCGCCGACAAGGTGTTCATCGAAGCCATCCGCGATATCAAGCCGGGCGAAGAGCTGACCTACAACTACGGCATCACCCTGGCCGAGCGCCACACCCCGCGTCTGAAGAAGATCTGGGAATGCCGTTGCGGCTCGCCCAAGTGCACCGGCACGATGCTGCAGCCGAAGCGCTGAAAGGCGCCCGCTGCTCTTGTGGGAGCGGCGTAAGCCGCGAAGCTGGTGTCAGCTCAGGTGCTGCCAATGAAAGTCGAAACGGCTCTGTTGGGGAAAGGCCCGGCTTCGAGGCTGGTACATCGCCGGCTTCGCGGCTTACGCCGCTCCCACCAGCAGATCAAAATGAAAGAGGCCGCAATCGCGGCCTCTTTCGTTTCTACAGCTGTCCGTGTCAGTTGCCCAGTAAGCCCTGCGGCACGAAGCTGCCCAGGTTCTGGTTGAAGTCCACGGCGATGCGGCCGTTCTGGATGCCCACCGACTTCACCTGCAGTACGCCCATCACCTTGGCGATGGCTGGGTCGATCTTGTAGATCGGCTCGCGGCGGGCGTAGTCGGCCAACCAGCTGTTGAGCAGGCTGCGGGTGCTTGAATCCAGCTCGCCGCCACCGGCGCTGGGGCGGAAGCCATCAACGGTGGGCTGGTCCAGATGGAAGCCCTGGGTCTGTGCGTCGTAGCGCAGGCCGCTGCTGATCTGTACATCGCCCACCGGCATCGACGAACCACCCGCGGCCATGGCCAGGTTGAAGCCCAGATCCAGGCGACTGCCCTGCGGCAAGGTCAGCCGCGGCTGGCTGACGGTCAGTGCCAGCAGGCCGCCAAGCGCCTTCTGCGTGCGCGGGAAGCTGCCGTCCAGGTACTGCTGCACGTCGGCGGCACCCACAGTCAATTGCTTGCCGTTGACCTGCGGTGCGGCATGGGCACTGCCGGCGATGGCGATCAAGGCGATGCAGGGGAGGAGCAGGGAACGCAGGTTCATCGGGCGCACTCGGTGATGGCGACAGGTTGGAATAGCAAGATAACCGGATCGGGTGAACGGTCAATTAGCAGGCCGGATTCAATCGCGCGCACGTACCGCCGGTTGATCTCCCTGTCATTGAGACCAATGAGCGGGCTGCTGCGATGTCAGCGCGCGGAGCACTGCTGTGCGGTCCCGTTGATCAGCCGGACGCCGCTTCGGCGAGGATGCTGGGGGCTGCTGGGCGCAAGGTTTACGGCCAGCGACTTATTCCAGCGGCCTCTGCAGCTGCTTGAGCTTGTGCAGCAACTGGCCGAGCTCCGGCTGCAGGGCGCTCAACAGGCTGTCGGGCTTGCCTGCCGATTCGGCCAGTGTTTCCAGCAGGCCGGTGACAACCACGACGCCGGCATCCTCATTGCAGGACAGTCGACGTTGGCCTTGCGCGGATTCCAGCTGGCGCATCCAGTTGTATTGGCTGCGCTGTTCGAACTCGATCGAGCAGCGGCCGCTGCACTGCTGGCCGTCAGTCTCGATCGGAGTGACGGAGATTCGGTAGCGATGCTTGCTGATGGACATGGTGGACTGCGTGGGGAAGCGGTGGGAGTGGCCACCATAGGCCGGTGCTGGCGCAGGTACGAGGCGTTGGACCATGACGCTGTGTTCCAGCGTTTTCCCGATGCCACCGGCAGAACGCTGCGGGCCATGGGAACGTTTTCCACCACACCAAAAGCCCCAAAAAAAAAACGGGACGGCAGGGCCGTCCCGTTTCTTCGCCAAGGGGCGCGCTGATTACAGCGCAGCGTCCTTGAGCTTCTTGAGCGGACGCACCTTGAGCTTGGTGGTGGCCGGCTTGGCAGCAAACCACTGCTCTTCCTTGGTGAACGGGTTGATGCCCTTGCGCTTCGGCTTGGCAGCAACGCTCACGGTGGAGATCTTCAGCAGGCCCGGCAGGGTGAAGGAGCCAGCGCCCTTCTTGTTGACCGAGGCGGCGACGGCGCCTTCAAGGGCGGCGAACACAGCGCGCACGTCCTTGGCAGCAACCGAGGTGGCTTCAGCGATGTGGGCGACCAGACCGGACTTGGTCAGTGCTTCCTTGATCGGCTTCGGTGCGGCCGGCTTGGCGGCAGCCTTGGTTGCAGCCTTCGTGGCTACTTTCTTCACTGCCTTCTTCGGGGCAGCCTTTTTAGCGGTCTTTGCCATGATTTCCTGTTCCGTGAACGGTTGGTTGTTGGTCGTGCCGACCCCGTCGGCAAGCGAAATGTAGGGCATGAATTGCGTGACGCCAATAGGTAATCGAAGAAAAAGCCCATAAAAATTGCTTCCGGGCGTATTTGGACAACAAATCAGTGCCACAAGGCACGCAAAAACAGGGCAGGGCTGCGATCATCCACGGTGTTGCCCCTGGTCTTCGGGCACGCCGTTGCGCCCACAGCTGCACCGCACAAACTGCTAACGCGACGTGGGCTAGGCTGGCGGCGTCATCCACCACGAGGAGTTCGACCATGGGTATTTCGCGTCATGCCACCGCACGCTGGGAAGGTGATCTGAAGACTGGGCAGGGCCGCTTGAGCACGCCGCAGAGCGGCTTGATGGAGAACACCCGCTACGCCTTCAACAGCCGCTTCGGTGATGAGAAGGGCACCAACCCCGAGGAGTTGATCGCTGCCGCGCATGCAGGCTGCTTCACCATGGCGCTGTCGGCCAAGCTCAGCGAGGCCGGCTTCCCACCGACCTCATTGGACACCCGTGCCGATGTCGACCTGTCGATGGAGGGCGGCCCGCAGCTGTCGCAGATCCGGCTGAAGGTAAAGGCGGTGGTGCCGGGCCTGGACGAGACCCGGTTCCGCGCAATTGCCGATGACGCCAAGCAGAACTGTCCGGTGTCCAAGGCGCTGAGTGCGGTGCCGATCAGCCTGGATACCGAGTTTTCGGCCTGACCTGGCGCTGGCCCGGCGAGCGTTCAGCGCTGGCCGGGCCGGTTCAGGGTCGTTTCACCCGTCGCGCCTGAGCATCGCTCATCCCTTGTTCCTCATTCCTGCCGGAGTGGTTGCTGCCATGAGTCGCTCGCTAGCTGTTGCCGCTGTCCTTGTTGCCGGTGGTCTGGTCGCCTTCCATGCGTCCGCACAGCGCTACGACGACGGTCAATACCGCCCCAACGCTTCTTACGATGATGGCCAGTACCGGCCGGACCCGCGCCATGACGATGGCCGGTATCGCAGCGGGAGCAGCGACACCAATGGCCCGGTGTACGACTACGCGCGGGTGGTGCGGGTGGATCCGGTCATCGTCAACGGCGATCAGGGGCGCAATGAGCGCTGCTATCAGCGCAACGATGGCGGTTATGTGGATAACAACAATGGTTATCAGGCCGGTGGCTACGGCAACAACAGCTACGGCAACAACGGCTATCGGAATGATGGCTACGACCAGCGTGGCTACGACAACGGCCAGTACCGGCAGGGCAACGAAAGCGGTCGCCAGTGGGCGACGGTGATCGGTGGCCTGGCCGGTGCGGTGATCGGCAGCCGCATCGGTGGTGGCGATGGCCGCTACCTGGGCACCGCGGTCGGCACCATTGCCGGCGGCGCTGCCGGTCGCGCGATCTACGAAGCCAGCAACCGGCCGACCTACCAGCGCGGTGACGTGCGGGTCTGTGAGCCCAGTGGCTATGGCAGCGAGAGCGAGCGGGTGGATGGCTACGACGTCACCTACGAATACGCTGGCCGGCAATACCGCACCCATCGCGACTACCACCCCGGCGAACAGATCCGCGTCCGCGTCGATGTAAGCGCCGACTGAGCGCAGCGGGCGTTTCTGCCCGGCTGAGGTGCAGGGCACGGTTTGTCAGGCTGGGCCGATGACGGCATAGTCCACGCATTCCGTTGTGGAGCGTGCCTGATGCGTCGTCTTGCCTGTGTCGCCCTGTTGCTTCCCTGTCTGCATGCGCTCCCGGCCCAGGCCGAGGTCAAGCTGCTGGTCGCCGATACCATCCGCACCGGCGACCCGGCACAGCCGGTGGTCGGTGCCATCGCCTGGGAAAGTGACAGCGGCAAGGTACTGGACGTGGGCAGTGCCGATGCACTGCTGCAGTTGTACCCGCAGGCACCGCGCATCGACGTGGGCGACGCGACCGTGGTGCCGGGCCTGATCGATGCCCATGCGCACATCATGGGCCTGGGCAATACCCTGATGCAGGCCGATCTCACCGGCGCACGCAATCGCGGCGAAGTACTGGAGCGGTTGCAGGCCTTCGAGAAAACCCTGGCGCCCGGCGAGTGGTTGCTGGGGCGTGGTTGGGACCAGAACCGTTGGGACAATACCGATTTCCCCACCGCCGCCGATCTGGATGCGGCGTTCCCGCAGCGGCCGGTCTATCTGGAGCGTATCGACGGCCATGCCGGCTGGGTCAACAGCGCCGCCATCCACCTTGCCGAGAAAGCTGGGAAATCGCTATCCGGAGACTGGCAGCCGGAGGGCGGGCGCATCCTGCGCGATGCTGCTGGCAAGCCGAGTGGCGTGCTGGTCGATGGTGCGGCGTCGCTGGTCTATTCGCAGATTCCGGCACTGGATGACGCTTCGCGTGAAAAGCGCCTGCAGGCTGCGCTGCAGGCGGCGGTCAGCAATGGTCTGACCGGTGTGCATGACATGGGCGTGTCGCGCGAGGATCTGGCGCTGATGAAGCGTCTGGCTGACCAGGGCAAGCTGCCGTTGCGCATCGACGCCTATGCCGATGGCAACAACGAAGCGCTGGAGGACCTGTGCAAGACCGGCCTGTACGCCCATCCCGGCGGTCGCCTGCAGATGCGCGGGGTCAAGCTGTACATGGATGGCGCGTTGGGCAGCCGCGGTGCGGCCCTGCTGACCGCTTACAGCGACGACCCGCATAACCACGGCCTGCTGATGACCTCGCCGGAGGAGTTCGAAGTCGCCGTGCGCAAGGCCGACGGCTGCAAGGTGCAGGTCGCTACCCATGCGATCGGTGATCGCGGCAACCGCATCGTGCTGGATACCTACGAGAAGGTGCTGGGCACCCACAAGGACGCCGATCACCGCTGGCGCATCGAACACTCGCAGGTTGTGTCGCTGCAGGACATCCCGCGTTTCGCCAAGCTCGGGGTGATCGCCTCGATGCAGCCGACCCACGCCACCTCGGACATGGGCTGGGCCGAGCAGCGTGTCGGGCCGGAACGCATCCTCGGTGCCTATGCCTGGCAGCGCTTCCTGCACAGCGGCGCGCGTCTGGCCCTGGGCTCTGATTTCCCGGTGGAGCAGGTTGACCCGCGTCTGGGCCTGTACGCAGCGGTGACCCGTCAGGACCGCGACGGCCAGCCGCCAGGTGGCTGGCAGCCCGAGCAGCGCCTGAGCGCCGCCGAAGCGCTGCGCGGCTTCACCAGCGACGCGGCATGGGCTGGCCATGATGAAGCCCGGGTAGGCAAGCTGCAGCCCGGCTTGCGTGCCGACTTCGTGGTGCTGGATCGTGACCCGTTGAAAGTCGCTGCCGACCAGCTTGATGACCTGAAGGTGTTGTCGACCTGGGTTGATGGTGAGCCGGTTTACAAGGCGGCTACGCCGGAGAGCTGAAGCCCTTGTGGCTTCGGTAGTGCTTTCCACTTGATCGTTGAGTCACCCGGAAACCGATGCCAAACCCTTGGCATCGGTTTTCCTCTTTTTGTGGGAGCGGTGTAAGCCGCGAAGCTCGCTGCCCATGCGATTGCGGGGATGTTGATCGCTTCATTGCTGCGAGCTTCGCGGCTTACGCCGCTCCCACAAGATATCCGTCGTGGAAAGGCTGACAGAAGCCGCGCTTCTGGCTTCGGCCCGCGAAGTGCTGGCGTGCTGCTTCTTTGTAGGAGCGGCGTCAGCCGCGAAGCTCGCGATCCATGCGATTGCGGGCTTGTTGGTAACTTCATTGCTGCCAGCTTCGCGGCTTACGCCGCTCCTACAAAACCACTGTCGCGAGCTCGACTTCAGCTGCCAGCAGCATTCGCTGACAGGTCATGCAGGCTGCGCAGCTTCTTCTTGTTGATCTTGCCGACGCTGGTGCGCTCTATCGAATCGACGAAGCTGACGCGGTCGGGGATCGCGTAGCGGGAGATGTCGCCGGCGCGGCTGCGGGCGGCGACCAGCTCGATGATCTCGGCTTCGCTAACAGTGCTGCCCGCGTGCTTGACCACCAACGGCAGTGGCCGCTCGCCCCACTTGGCATCGGCAATGCCGATCACCGCGACCTCGTTGACCGCCGGATGCATGGCGATGATGTCCTCCAGCGCGAGTGAGGAGATCCATTCACCGCCGGTCTTGATCACGTCCTTGATGCGGTCGGTGACACGCAGGTAGCCGCCGCTGTCGATGTTGCCGATGTCGCCGGTGTGCAGGTAGCCGCCGGCCCACAAGGCTTCCGAGGCCTCTGGATTGTGCAGATAGCCTTGGGTAAGCCATGGCGCGCGTACCACCACTTCGCCGGTGGCGACGCCGTCGTGGGCAACTTCGTTCATGTCTTCATCGACGATGCGCAACTCCACCAGCGGTACCGGAATACCGGCCTTGGTACGCAGCGACAGCTCCTCATCGGTGCCAGTCAGGGCATCCACATCGATCTGGGCGAGGGTGAGCAGCGGGCAGGTTTCGGACATGCCGTAGCCGCCGAAGATGTCGATGCCGCGCGCCAAGGCCTGCTGCGCCAAGGCACGCGGCAGTGCGGCGCCGCCGATGATGACTTTCCAGCCGTGCAGATCGGTATCTGCCGCAGTGGGGTGGCCCAGCAGCATATGCAGGATGGTTGGTACGCAATGCGAGAACGTCACTTTCTCGCGCGCGATCAGATCCAGCAGTTTGCCCGGCAGGTAGCGGCCCGGATACACCTGCTTGATGCCCAGCAGCGTGGCCACGTACGGCATGCCCCAGGCGTGCACATGGAACATCGGGGTGATCGGCATGTAGACATCGTCGCGGTGCAGCCGGCCCTGCTTGGGTGCACTGCCCAGTGCCGCCATCGCTGCCAGCGAATGCAGGACAAGCTGGCGATGGCTGAAGAACACGCCCTTGGGCAGACCGGTGGTGCCGGTCGTATAGAACATAGTGGCGCGGGTGTTCTCGTCGAAGTCCGGGAAGTCGCGGACCGGCTCGGCGCCGCGCAGGCCTGCTTCGTACTCGGTGGCGAAGCCGGCGGGCAGCGGGCCTGCTTCATCGTCCAGCAACACCCGCGTGCGCAGGTCCGGCAGTTGCTCTTCAATGCTCTCCAGCACCGGCAGGAACTCGCGGTTGGCCAGGATGACCCGCGCGCTGCTGTGATTCAGCGTATAAGCGATCTGCTCCGGGGCCAGGCGGATGTTCACCGTCATCAGCACCGCGCCGATCATCGGCACCGCGAAGTAGCTTTCCAGGTAGCGGTTGCTGTCCCAGTCCATCACTGCCACGGTGTCGCCGGGCTTCACGCCCAGTGACGTCAGCAGGCCAGCCAGTTGGCCGATACGCGCCTGCAGCGTGCGGTAGTCGAAGCGGACCCTGTCGCCGTAGACGATTTCCTGATCGGGATTGATCGCCAGCGGTGTGTGCAGCAGCTGCTTGATCAGCAGCGGATAGGCGTAGGCGCTGGATTCGGCGGAATTTGCGTCGGCTGCGAATGACATCTGTATATCCTGGTTGGCAGCGGGTCAGCGGCCGGAAGTTGCGGGAATGGTCAGCTGCGAGCGCTGCAACGGTGCCTCCGCGCGCGGCGTTGGCTGGATCAAGGCATCCTGCGGCAGGGCGTGTGCTGGATTCTCAAGGTGATCCCACACCTGATCCATTGCCGCAAACATGTAGGGAAGCAGCGGCACATAGCGCTTGCGGTAATCCGGGAAGGCCAGCAGCGAGTCGAAGTGCTGGCCGTTGCTTACCCGCCAATAGGCGATCTGCGCACCAGCCTTGCGTGCGAGCGGTACATAGCGGTCACTGGTCATGCTGATCGGCACCAATCCGTCGTCGGTACCGTGGATGACCACGATTGGCAGGCTGCGACGCGGCGCCTTGGCGGCAGCATCGGCGATGCCGGCGCGTACGCGCTTGGCATCGGCGCTGTCATCCAGGCCGAGTGCACGCAGACAGTTCAAGCCACGCAGCGGATCCTCCGCCGATTGGGCGGCATTGCCGTCCACCAGCACCACGCCACTGCCGGGCGGAATACCGCTGCCTTCGCTCCACCAGCTAGCGCGCAGCTCGGCGGTCGCAGCAACGGGTTTGCCGTCCGCACCGACAGCAGAGTAGCTGTAGGCGCAGGGATGTTCGCCCGCGCCGTAGCGGCCATATGCCGATGCATAGGTCACCGCGATTGCGCGCCACAGGTCGAAGCCGGTCGAGAACGCACCGGCGCGTAGCGCGCCATCGCTGAGCCCGGCGTCGGCGAGTTGCTGGCGTGCCGACTGTGCTTGTGCGGCGGTGTCATCGCCTTGCACCAGTCCGGCCGATTTCAGGATGGCACAGCGTTGCGTCCATGCCGGTGCTGCCTGTGCCTGCATCGGCGGCTGCGGCAGATCATCCAGCGCAAGCAGCGCGCAGGGCATCAGCAGCGCGGATTGGGTGACGAAGTCGTAGAGCGGCGGCGCGCCAGCCACCGAGACATTCGGCTCGCCCGCGACCATCGCATCGAACCAGTCGCCCTCGATCTCCGCTGCGCGCAGCACCGCGCCGCCACCGTTGGAGACACCTGCGCCCAGCGTGCGGGTATTTGCGGGGGTGAACGGTGCCGATTGCGGGTAGGCACGGTCCAGCGCCTGCAAGCCGAACTGCAGTGCCTGCAGCAGATGCCGGCCCCAGTCGGCTTCCGGGTTGTCACCGGAATGGGCGTGCTTGAAGGCGATGCCATGCGCCGCTTTGCTATCGGTTGGAGCGAAGGCAAGTGCGCCCTGCGTCGCAGGCGTGCCGTCGGCCTGGAAGCCGCTGCTGGCGTCCAGGTCGTAATAGTCGCTGCCGGTGCCTTTGTCGGTATAGGCGACGGCGCAGCCGTGGGCCAGGCCCCAGCTGCCGGCGACCGAGATCGCGCCGTAGATGCCGCGCGAGCCAGAGGAGGCTGCGGCTACCAGGCAGCGGCGTGCCGGGTCGAAGCTATCGGGAATCTGCACCAGTACCCGATGCGGCTGACGGGCGCCGGGGATGCGCGCATAGGCCGAAAACTCCCGGCCCGGCGCTGCCTGCAGATTGCCGTAGACATCGCCGAAGCCGCCGCCAGGGGTGAGGTCGGCGATGCCGCGCCAGCTGCTCCAGATTGCGCGGCGGCGTGCTTCCACTGCGGTCGGCTGGGCCGGATTGGCGAATGCCGGCGCGGCAGCGGCGCGCAGGCCATCGAGGCCCAACCCTGCGGTCAGCAGATCATCGCCGCCGCGGTGCTCGGTTTCGCGCCATTGCTCGAACACGGGTGCGGCAGCGGCAGGGCCAGGCGTGGCGGCCTGGGCGACGGAAACGCAGCCCAACAGCGGCAGCGCGGCGCAAAGCAGGGTAACGGGGCGGGGGATCTTCATTGCCCCACACTAGCAAGCCAATGTTTACATGCCAGCGTACCTAGGTACCCGTGCCCGGCCCAGGCTTAATTTGCTAACCTCGCCAGGACATGCCGACCCTGCTTATCGCCGATGATCACCCCTTGTTCCGCGCAGCCTTGCATCGCGCGGCCGAAGAGGCGGTTGATGACCTGCAGATCAGCGAGGCCGATTCGCTGGACAGCGTGCTGGAGGCGATCGAGAGCCAGCAGATCGACCTGATGCTGCTGGACCTGCACATGCCGGGCAACCACGGTCTTGCTGGTCTGGCGACGATCCGTGCCCTGCAACCGGGGCTGGCGATCATCATCGTCTCGGCCAATGAAGAGCCGCATGTGATCCGCCGCGCCATCGACCTTGGAGCTGCCGGTTACCTGCCCAAGAGCTCGGGGCTGGTGGACCTGCAGCAGGCCTTGCAGACCGTGCTCGATGGTGAACGCTGGATACCGGCGATGCTGCGCGAAACCGTTGCCCGGGTTGCACCTTTCAGCAAGGATGCGGACCTCGCAGCGCGCCTGGCCAGCCTGTCCGCGCACCAGTACAAGGTACTGAGCCTGGTCGCCGAAGGGCTGCTCAACAAGCAGATCGCCGATCGCCTTGGCGTGCAGCTGCGCACGATCAAGGCGCATATGACCCGCATCATGGGCCGGCTCGGCGTGCGCAACCGCGCACAGGCGATCCGTGTACTGCACGAGATGGGGCTGAACGATCCATCGCGGCAGATCGAAGAGACGCAGGACGCCTGATCCGCGATATGGCGCTGGCCGATCAGCGGATCCGGCGGTGTCTGCTTCGGGTCACGTTGCTGCGGTGCTGCGCGTAGCCAGCAGATGGTTGATCGCCCAGCGCAGCGCCAGTGGCTTGAACGGTTTGTTCAACAGTGACAGCCCAACTTCGCGTACTGCCTCGCGGGTATCGCTGCCGGTATCGGCGCTGAGGATGACTGTCGGCCGCTGCCTGCGCGCGCCGTCCAGACGCTTCCACAGCTGGACGCCGGTGTCACCGTCGTCGAGGTGATAGTCGAACAACCACAGGTCCGCCTCCTGTGCGGATGCACCGATCTCGCTGGTATCGCTGTACGCGCTTACCTCGCAGCCCCACGACAGTAGCAGCTGCCGCATCGCCTGCAGCGCGTCCGCATCGTTGTCGACCACCAGCACGCGGGTGCCCTTGATGGTGCTGGTGCCGCCCGAGGGCGCGTCATTGCGTGTGGCCGGCGGCGGGCTTGCGCGTGTCACCGTGATGGAGAACGCCGAACCGCGGTTGACCACGCTGTGCAGGCCCAGCGGTGCATGCAGCAGGCCGGCGATGCGGTGCGCAATCGCCAGTCCGAGCCCCAGTCCTTGGCCATTGCTGCGATCACCGCGATGGAATTCCTCGAACACGACGCTCTGCTGCTCCGGGGTGATGCCGGGGCCGCTGTCGTGGACGCCGATGGTCAGCGTGTCGCCGTGGCGGCGGACGCCGAGCAGCACGCCGCCGCTACGCGTGTAGCGGATGGCGTTGGCGAGGAAATTCTGCAGCACGCGGCGCAGCAGCAGCGGATCGCTGTGCACCCAGACGCGGCTGCGCACGTAGCGGAACTGCAGGCCGCGCGCGGCTGCCAGCACGGCGAATTCCTGAGCCAAGGGATCAAGTACGGTCGACAAGGCGAACGGCCGTGGATCGGCGACCAGTCCACCCGCTTCCAGTCGCGATATATCCAGCAAGCCCGACAGCAGGTCGTCGGTCGAGTCCAATGCGCCGCGGATCTGACGCAGGAAGCTGTCCAGGAACTCCGATTCGATGTGCTGTGACATCGCATCGGTGAGCAGCTGCGCGGCGTGCAGCGGCTGGATCAGGTCGTGGCCGACCGCGGTCAGGAAGCGCGTCTTGGCCACGTTCGCACGCTCGGCTTCGTGCACGGCCTGTTCCAGGCGCGCGGTGCGGTCCTGCACGCGCAGCTCCAGGGTCTCATTGCTGCGCTTGAGCGCGTCCTCGGCCATGCGGAAGGCGGTGACATCGGTGAAGGTGGCGACGTAGCCGCCGCCGGGCATCGGGTTGCCGCGGATTTCGACGATGGTGTTGTCAGGGAAGATGCGTTCGGACAGATGCGGCGTGCCACGCCGCATATGCGCGATGCGACGGTTCAGCGCCTTGCCGACGTTGTCACCCGGGGCCTCGCCGATCTTCAGTTCGCCCAAGGCCCAAGCAGTGAGATTGGCGACCGGCTGCCCGACCTGCAGCAGTTCGGGCGGAAATTTGAACAGCGCGGCATAGCGGCTGTTCCAGGCCACCAGCTGCAGCTGGGCATCCACCACGCTGATGCCCTGGCTCATGTTTTCCAATGCGGCTTCCAGCAGGCGCTGGTTGAAACGCAGCGCCTGCGTGGCTTCACCGACGGCGCGGGTAACCGCATCCAGCGGCGCAGCGCCGCCATCACGCGCGGCCTCGACCAGCAGCCGTGCCATGCCGGCGCCGACCACGGCGGTCAGCTCGCGCTCGATCGCGGTGACCCGGTCGTCATCCAGCATCTGCCCTGCATGCCCGTCCATCAGCTGCCGTGCGCGTTCCTGGCCGAGGAAGCGGCCGGCGGTCTTGCGCAATGAGGCAGCGGCTACCGCATCGCGTTGCAGCGGCAGCGAAGGACGGATCGCGCGTGATACCAGCGCAACGGTGATGAGGTTGACCGCCAGGCTGGCGCCCATGCTGATGGCGATGTGGCCGGGCTGCATGCGCAGCGAGAACAGCGCCAGCCAATGCAAACCTTCCCTGCCCGCCGCCGGGTCCGGTGCGGGTATCACCATCGGCAGCAATACCAGCCACAGCCAGACCAGCGAGCCCAGCACGATGCCGGCCATGATCGCAGGCGAGGGCGTGCGCGGCCGGTACACCGCCAGCAGCACCGCCGGCGCCAGCTGCGACAGGGCGGTGAATGACATCAGGCCGAAATCGCTGAGCGCCTCGGTGCCGCTCATGGCGCGGCTGTACAGCCACGACATCAGGAATACGGCGAGGATGCCGGCGCGGCGGAATGCCAGCACGCGCGGGCGCAGGTCGGCGCCGGCATCGTTGCCGCCGCTGTTCATCCCGCCCAGCAGGTGCGAGCCAAAGCCATGGTTGCCGAGCATGATCGACAGGGTCAGGCCGGACAGGATCATCATGCCGGTGGCCGCGCTCAGGCTGCCCAGGTAGGCGAGCAGCGCCAGCACGTGGTGACCGCGTTCCTGCGGCAAGGCCAGTACGTAGAGGTCCGGCGATACCGACGCCGGCAGTTGCGCGGCACCGGACAAGGCCATCGGCACCGACGGCAGGCCGATCAACAGCAGGTAAAGCGGGAACAGCCAACGCGCGGTCTTCAGGTCCGAGGACTGGCGCAGCTCGACCACGCCGACATGGAACTGATGGGGCAGGGTGAACGCTGCCATCGCGCCCAGCGCGACCATGGTCAGGAAGTCGGGGATCACCGCCGGCGGTGGCAGGTGCGCCATCTTTTCAAGCAATGGCGTGCCGGCGCGATGCACCGAGATTGCCGCATACAGGCCAATCGCCAGCAGCGCCGCCAACTTCAGCAGCGACTCCAGCCCCAGCGCGACCACGATGCCGCGGTTGTGTTCGGTGGCCGAGGCCTTGCGCGCGCCGAACAGCATGGTGAATGCCGCCATCGTCAGCGCGAACCAGAACGACATGTCCAGCTGCCAGCCGTTGGCGGCGAACTGGTCACCGAGCAGTGCACTGAGTCCCTGGCTCACCGCCTTAAGCTGCAGCGCGATATAGGGAATGATGCCGAACAGTGCGACCAGGGTGATGGTCACACCAAGGCCCTGGTCGGTGCGCAGCCGTGCAACCACCAGGTCGGCGATGGTGGCGCTGTTGTGCTGTTTGGCCAACCTGCCCAGGCGCGCGAGGAAGGGCAGGCCGAAGGCGAAGATCAGCGCCATGCCGATCAAGGTGGGCGGGATCGGGAAGCCCCATTGCACGCCCTGCGAAGCAGCGCCGTAATACGTCCACGCGGTGCAGTGCACGGCCAGTGACAGCGCATAGATGGCTGGCCAGATCCTGCCGAGGCGGTGACCCTGGCGCTCGCCCCACAGGGCAACGCCGAACAGCAGCACGGTCCACGCGATGCAGGCGAACAGGACGATGGAGGGCGTCAACATCGCTCCAGTGTAGAGAGAACCGTGGCCGGCGTGCTGGATGCCGGCCGGTCGCTTGCCATGCAGGGGCGCGTCAGGGCGCGATCACGATCAATGACAGCTGCTCGGCGGCAAGTGCCACCTCGCCGCCGGGCTGCAGTTCCACGCTCTTGTGCTGGGTCAGCAGCCATTGCCCAGGCTGGCGTGGCTCCAGTGAGACCAGGCGTGAGCGCACCCGGATATCGGCGCCGCTGGGCACCGGCGCCAGAAAGCGCACCTTGTTCAAACCGTAGTTCAGTACGTGGGCGATGCCGGGAAAGCCGACCAGCGCTGCAACGTCCTCCTCGACGGTGAGCGAGAGCAGCAGGAAGCCATGTGCGATGGTCGTCCCGCCCGGCAAACCTGCCTGCGCACGGGCCGGATCGACGTGGATCCAGTTGTGGTCACCAGTGGCCTCGGCGAAGGCATCGATGCGCGCCTGCGCGATGTGGGTGGGCTTGCCAAGGCGTTCGGCTGCGGCCCACTGCTGCAGTGCTTGCAGGGCTTCCGGTAGCTCCGGTGTCATCTCATCAGCGCTCATGGCAGGCGTCCAAGCAGGGCCAGGATCGCATCACGCGCCTCGGGCTCGGACAAGGTCGGTGCGTGACCAACATCCGGCACGACGACCAGGCTGGCGTTTGGCGACGTAGCCGCCATCTGCTGGGCAACATCGGCCGGCAGGATATCGGACAGTGCACCACGCACCACCAGCACCGGCACCCGTGAGGTCAGTCCGCGCACCGCGCGCCACAACACCGGCCGCAACAGCCACAGCACCCACGGCCGGGTGGTGCGGATGATGGCCGGGTCATAGTCCAGTTCCAGCAGGCCGTCGTCGCGTTGGCGGAAGCTGCGCGAGGCCATCGCCCGCCAGTCCTCGGCGGTGAAACGCGGGAAAGACGCTTTGCCGATGGATTCGGCGTAGGCAGCTGCCTGGTCCAGATCCATCGGTGGCAGCGGCTTGCCGGCATACTTGCCGATCCGCGCCAGGGCTTCGCGTGGCACCTTGGGGCCGGCGTCGTTGAGCACCGCCGCTGCGATCAGCTCTGGTGCGCGCGAGGCGAGAGTGATGGTGACCAGCACACCCAGCGAGGTGCCGATGAACACCGCCTTGGCGATGTTCTGCGAACGCAGCAGCGCCACCATGTCGTCGGCGTAGGTGCGCGGGTTGTAGCTGCTTGGGTCGGGCGCACGTGGCGAACCCGCACGGCCACGCAGGTCGACCGCAAGCACGCGCCAGCCGACCGCGGTCAGCGTTTCGGCCAGTGCGTCGAAGTCAGCGGCATTGCGAGTCAGGCCGGGAATGCGGACCACCGTGCCGGCGGGGGGTCGCCCCGCGCCCGGGGGCAGGGAGCGGGCGGCCCGGCGGCGGGCCTGGGTTCGTG
>NZ_JBXFWF010000030.1:0-50601 GCF_056854515.1 Stenotrophomonas sp. STEN063 | reverse complement strand
CCGTCCCTCCGCCCACGGCCCCGCCCGGCCGCGCCCGGCCCCCCCACCCCCCCCCCCCGCCCCCCCCCCCCGGCCCGGCCCGGGCCGGCGCGGGCGGCGGCCCCCCGCGGCGGCCCCCCCCCCCCCCCCCCCCCCCGCGACCACGAGCATCAGTTTGAGACTGATGCGCATCGATTACTGCGCGGTGTAGACGATTTCGACGCGACGGTTCTGCGACCAGCAGGACTCGTTCGAATCGGTGCAGACCGGACGCTCTTCGCCGTAGGACACGACGGTCAGCTGCGAAGCCGAACCACCGTTGGCCTGCAGAGCCGAGTTCACGCCATTGCCACGACGCTCGCCTAGGGCCTGGTTGTAAGCGCGGCTGCCGCGTTCGTCGGTGTTGCCCTGCAGGGTGATGCGCGAGGACGGACGGTCACGCAGGTACTTGGCGTGGCAAGCCATGATGGCCTGGAATTCCGGCTTGACCGAATCCTGGTCCAGGTCGAAGTAGACAACGCGCTGACGCAGGCAGGCGTCGGTATCCAGGTCGCCCGGGCCGTACAGGCCAGAGGTGGACGGGCCGGTCGGCTGGGTGGTCGAACCGGTATCAACCGGCGGCTGTGCCGGCTGTTCCTTGACCTTCTTCGAGCAGCCAGCGAGCGCGGCTACCGACAGCAGCGAAACGAGCAAAACACGAGTTGACTTGTTCATGGCTATACCTAGTGGCTCCTGGCCAATGTTGGGGATTAATGCGGGAAGAGATTAACATTTTATCAACGCGCAGTGCGGTACGGACCCCATGCTGGCTCACGCACGTCGCCATCGGCCAGCACCAAGCGCTGGCGCACCCGGCCGTCGGCGGATACTTCATACAACACACCACGCCCACCTTCACGAGCGGCGTACAGCACCATGCTCGCATTGGGCGCAAAACTGGGCGATTCGTCCAACGAACCCGGCGACAGCGTGCTCCAGCGCGCCGCCCCCAGGCTGCTGTCCATCACCGCGATCTTGTAGCTGCTGCCCGCGCCCTGGGCGACGGCAATCTTCTTGCCATCGAAGGAGACGCTGGCCTTGGCATTGTAGTTGCCCTGGAAGGTCACGCGGCTGGCGCTGCCGCCGGTGGCCGGCACCTGGTAGATCTGCGGGCGTCCGCCGCGATCGGAGGTGAAGTAGACCGAGCTGCCATCGGCGGCCCAGGTCGGCTCGGTGTCGATGCCGAAGTGGTTGGTCAGCTGGGTCAGCTGCTTGCTGCCCAGGTCCATCACGTAGATCTCCGGGTTGCCGCTGCGCGACAGGGCCAGGGCCAGGCGACGGCCGTCCGGTGAGAACGAGGGCGCGCTGTTGATGCCGCGGAAGCTGGTCAGCAGCTCACGGCCACCGGTGGCGATGTCCTGCACGTAGATGGAGGAGTTGCCGCGCTCGAAGCTGACATAGGCCAGCTTGCGACCGTCCGGACTCCAGCTCGGCGACAGCAGCGGCTCGGCCGAGCGCACGATGGTCTGCGGGCTGTAGCCGTCGGAATCGGCCACCATCAGCGCATAGCGCATGTTGGCGCCACTGCCGCTGGCAGTGATGTAGGCGATTCGGGTCCAGAAGGCACCACGCACACCGGTGATCTTCTCGTAGATCGCATCGGCCATCTGGTGGGCGACATCACGCATGGCGCTGGAACGTGCGGTCATCGCCAGGCCGAGCAGGCGCTCGCCCTTGGCCACGTCGAACAGTTCGTATTCCACGCGGTAAGCGCCGGCACCGGCGTCCTGCACCCGACCGACGACCAGGAAATCCTGCTTGAGCGCGCGCCAGGTCGGGTATTGCACCTCGCTGCCGCGGCTGGGGCGTTCGACAATCTGCGCTTCGGGCAGGTTGCGGAACTGGCCGGAACGGTCCAGGTCGGCGCGCACCACCGCAGCCACGTCGGTCTGCGGCGCACCGGCCGACCCCTGGTAGGCCATCGGCACAACCGTGATCGGCGTGGCCGAGGCGTTGCCACCGGTGATTTCGATTTCCAAAGCCCCCTGCTGTGCCGCGGCCACAAAAGGCAGCAGCAGAACGGTGAGGGCGACCAGCCAGCGTGACAGATTCTTCATGAGGCGCTCAGCAGTACGAATGAATAAGAGAGGGATAGCAGCACGCAGATGAACATTTTCGCAATCGTGAACGAAAGTCATGTGAAATCCGCCAGCCACCGCCCCAAATTATAAATTTCCAATGAAACCAACCGGATGCCCGGAACAGCCATCGCTCAGTTCTGGGCGGTGAATGTAAACATCAGCTCGCGCCGGAACACCGTCTCATAGCCACGGAAGGGCAGCGGCTGCGCCCTCAGCACGGCACGCTCGATGGAATCACGCGCTGCCGCGTCCATGGCGCAACCCGATTGCACCTCGGCACTCATCACCTCGCCGCCCGGCAGCTGCTTGATCAGGATCCGGCAACGCGTGCCATTGGCGACATTGTCCGGCCGGTTCCACTGCGCAACCACGGCCTGCTGGATGGCAGCAGCATATTTGGCGGTCAGGTCATTGCTGGTGCCGCCCTGCCCCGGCGACGGCGTGCTCGGCCCGCTGGTACCACTGCTGGTCGACGCCGCCTGCGCACGGGCGCGGGCATCGGCCACCTGGCGCAGGCGCTGCTCGGCCAATTTGGCTTCGCGCTCGGCCTGCTCACGCTTGCGGCGGATCTCGGCGATCTTCTGCTGGCGCTCCTGCTCGGCCTGGTTCTCGTTGGCCTGGCGCTGCTGGTCGGCGAGCTTCTTGCGATCGGCCTCTTCCTGCTGCTTGGCCAGGCGCAGCTTCTGCTCGGCCTCTTCCACGCGCTTGCGTTCGGTCAGGTCGATCTGCTCCTGGCGGCGCTTGGCCTCCTGCTCCTGCTTGGCCTTCTCCTGGGAAATGGCCAAGGCACTGACGCGCTCCTGGTCGACCGTGTCCGGCTGGGCAATGCGCTCCTGGGCGTTGTGCTGCTGCGGGGTGGGCGCGTCCTGCGGCTTGGGCTCGGGGATGGGCTGCGGCGGCGGCACGGTGTCTTCCGGCACCGGCTCGGGCTGGGCTTCTTCCACCGGCTCGGGCAGATCCGGCAGTTTTTCCGAGGCACGCAGGGCCTGCCGCGCGGCCGAAGCCTCGGCGGCGGACAGCTGCATGTTGGCCTCAAGCGCCGGGTCACCAGCGGCGGCCTCGGTGCTGCGGGAAGGCGACCACACCCAGGCGATGATGAAAATCGCCGCGACCAACAGGTGCACCAGCAACGCCAGTACGACCGGCAGGCCCCACTCGTTGCGGTTGTCGTGCGGTGGTGGCAGTGCGTCAGCGTGCATCGGTCGCCAGACCCACCTTTTCGATCTTCGCGGCCTTGATCACATCCATGGCGTCCATGACCTTCTCATAGGCCACGCTCTTGTCGGCGGCCACGATCACGCGAAGCGCCTTGTCCTGCGAGGCCAATGCGCTCAATTGCGCCTGCAGCGCGCCAGCGTCCATGGCCTGCGGGTCCTTGGCTTCGGGCAGCTTCAGGCTCATCTGGCCGTCGGCGCGCACCGAGACCACGATCGGGTCCTGCTTGCTCTCCAGCGCCTTGGCGGTGGAACTGGGCAGGTCGACCTCGAAACTGAGGGTCAGCAGCGGCGCTGTCACCATGAAGATGATCAGCAGCACGAGCATCACGTCGATATACGGCACGACGTTGATCTCGGACTTGAGCTTGCGGCGCTTGCGGCGGGGAATGGCGGCGGTCATAGATGGGCTCCTGCGGTCAGAGGAAGGCGCTGGCGCACTTACTCGTCGCTGCCGCTCTGCTGGCGCTGCAGGATGGAGCTGAACTCCTCGGCGAAGGTTTCATAGCGCACCGACAACCGCTCGACGCGGGTGGTGAAGCGGTTATAGGCCCACACCGCCGGGATGGCCACGAACAGGCCGATCGCGGTGGCGAACAGGGCTTCGGAAATACCCGGGGCAACCGAGGCGATACCGGCCTGCTCACCGCTGCTGATCATGTCGTGCATGGTCACCATGATGCCGAACACGGTGCCGACCAGACCCACGTACGGGGCAGTGGAACCAATATTGGCCAGCAATTCCAAGTTGCGCTCCAACCCATCCACTTCACGGGCGTAGGTGGTGCGCATGGCGCGCTGCGCGCCTTCCAGCTGGGTACGGCCGTCGAAAGCGCGGCGGCCCTGCAGGCGCGAATATTCGCGGAAACCGGCTTCGAAAATGGCTTCCAGACCATCAACCTGACGGTTGCGGTCGGTGGCCGAGGCGTACAACTTGCCCAGATCGGCGCCAGACCAGAAGCGGTTCTCGAACTCGCTGGCCTCGTTGTCGGCGGCCTTGAACACGCGTGCCTTGCGGAAAATGATCACCCAGCTGATGAACGAACCTGCCAGCAACAGCAGCACGATCAGCTTGACCGGGATACTGGCCTTGAGCATCAGGTCCAGGTAGTTGATGCCGCCGCCATGGCTGGCCTGCGCCACGGTCTGCGCAGCGGCGGCGCTGACGTCGGCCGGCAGGACCTCGGTCACGGTGGCCTGCAGGGCCAGAAGCAAAGCGATCATCCGATCTTCCTCAGTGTTGCTTAAGCGGGTTGTGTTTGAAGGGGTTTCAGTACTGCGTAAAGCGTGTCATCAAGCGCCTGCGGACGGAAGTCGCGGGCACCGACAGCGGCAAGGCGGACCTGCGCCGTCGCCAGCACCTGGTCATCGCGCATCACCGCCTGCGCCATCAGCAGGCTGGCCCGCCGGCATTGCAGCAGTTCCACCGTGGTGGTCAGCGCATCGTCCAGCTTGGCCGGCTTCAGGAAATCCAGGTTCATGGCACGGACCACGAATACCTGGCCGTCACCGCAACGCATGGTTTCCTGACCATAGCCGAGGGCGCGCATCCATTCGGTCCTTGCCCTCTCCATGAAGGCCACGTAGCGGGCGTGGTACACCACGCCGCCAGCGTCGGTATCTTCCCAGTAAATGCGTGTCGGCCAACTGAACCGAGACTCATTCGTCATCGCGTTGCTCCGCGAACAGGTCCGCAGGCGCCGGTGCCGCCTTGGGTTTGAGGCCCAGATGGCGGTAGGCCTTGCTGGTGGCCATGCGCCCGCGGGCGGTGCGCACCAGGAAACCCTGCTGGATCAGGAACGGTTCGACCACGTCTTCCAGGGTGCCACGCTCCTCGGAAAGGGCTGCGGCCATCGACTCGACCCCGACCGGGCCGCCATCGAAATATTCCACCAGGGTGCGCAGCATGCGCCGATCCAGCTCATCGAAGCCTTCCGGATCGACCTTGAGCATCTGCATCGCCGCCTGCGCCACCGCCTGGTCGATATGCCCACCGGCCTTGACCTGGGCATAGTCACGCACGCGTCGCAGCAGCCGGTTGGCGATACGCGGGGTGCCACGCGAACGGCGGGCGATCTCGCCGGCACCTTCGGCGCTGCAATCAATGCCAAGGATGCCTGCCGAACGCCGCACGATGCGGGTCAGCTCCTCGGCCGAATAGAACTCCAGCCGCTGCACGATGCCGAAGCGGTCGCGCAGCGGCGCGGTCAGCAGCCCGGCGCGGGTGGTGGCGCCAATCAGGGTAAACGGCGGCAGATCCAGCTTGATCGAGCGCGCGGCCGGGCCGTCGCCGATCATGATGTCGATCTGGAAGTCTTCCATCGCCGGGTACAGCACTTCCTCCACCACTGGCGAAAGACGGTGGATTTCGTCGATGAACAAGACGTCATGCGGCTGCAGATTGGTCAGCAGCGCGGCCAGATCGCCGGCTTTCTCGATCACCGGGCCGGAAGTGACACGCAGCGCCACACCCAGCTCGTTGGCGATCACGTGGCTCAGCGTGGTCTTGCCCAGCCCGGGCGGGCCGAAGATCAGCACATGGTCCAGCGCCTCGCGGCGGGCCTTGGCGGCCTGGATATAGATATCCATCTGCTCGCGCACCGGTGCCTGGCCGAGATAATCGGCCAGGCTGCGCGGGCGGATGCTGGCGTCGGCGGCGTCGTCCTCGCGGGTCGCGCCGGCGCCGATGATGCGGTCGTCAGTCATTTCGCAATTATGCGCCAAGCACGTCGCATCCGATCAGATTTCCACCTGCGCGCCCAATTCCACCAACCGGTTGCCCGGAATACGGAAGAAGCCAGTGGCAGGCGCCGCGTTGCGATGCATGAAGGCGAACAGCTTGTCGCGCCAGATCGGCATGCCACGGTTGGCACTGGCCACGATGGTCTCGCGGCTGGCGAAGAAGGTGGTATCCATCGGGTCGAAATAGATGCCGCCATGGTCGCAGGAGCGCATCAGCGCCAAAGGAATATCCGGGGTTTCCATGAAACCGTAGCGCACATGGACACGGTAGAACTCATCACCCACCGAATCGATGCGCAGGCGCTGGCCTTCGGCCGCATATGGCATCGGCAGGGTTTCCACGTGCAGGAACACATTGCGCTCGTGCAGCACCTTGTTGTGCTTGAGGTTGTGCATCAGCGCATGCGGGACCACGCTTGGATCGGCGGTCAGGAACACCGCCGTACCCGGTACCCGTACTGGCGGTGCCAGCATCAGGCCAGGCAAGAATGTGTCCAGACGGATACCGTCCTTGCGGATCTCATCACGCAGCAGCTCACGACCACGGCGCCAGGTGCGCATCATCGTGAACAGCACCAGGCCAAGCACCAGCGGGAACCAGGCGCCCTGCAGCAGCTTTGCGCCGTTGGCGATCACGAAGCCCAGGTCGATCACCAGGAACACCACGCACAAGGCAATGATGGCGTGGCGCGCCCGTGGCCACAGCACGCGGGCCACCAGCGCCAACAGCAAGGTGTCGATCAGCATCGTGCCCGACACCGAGATGCCGTAGGCCACCGCCAGGTTGCTGGAGCTGCGGAAGGCCAGCACCAGCCCGAACACCATCACCGCCAGGCCCCAGTTGATGCCCGGGATATAGATCTGGCCGATGGTGTCGTGCGAGGTATGCAGGATGCGCATGCGCGGGATGTAACCCAGCTGCATGGCCTGCCGCGATACCGAGAACGCGCCGGTGATCACCGACTGGCTGGCGATCACCGCCGCAGCCGTCGCCAGCAGGATCATCGGAATCAGCGCCCAACCCGGCACCGCCTCGAAGAACGGATTTGCCACCGCGTCGGGACGCTGCAGCACCAGCGCGCCCTGCCCCAGGTAGTTCAACACCAGGCACGGCAGCACGAAGAAATACCAGGCATGGCGGATTGGCGGCGCACCGAAGTGGCCCATGTCCGCATACAAGGCCTCGCCACCGGTCACCGCCAGCACCACCGCGCCGAGAATGAAGACGCCGTGCCAGCCATGCTCCATGAAGAAGCGCGCCGCCCACAGCGGGTTGAAGGCCTTGAGTACCTCAGGCGCGGCGATCACGTTCCAGATGCCGATCGCGGCCAGTGACAGGAACCAGATGGTCATCACCGGGCCGAACACCTTGCCCACCTTCTCGGTACCGAAGCGCTGCGCGGCGAACACCGCCGCCAGCACCACCAGGGTGATCGGCACCACGAAATGCCCCAACCCCGGCGCCGCGACTTCCAGGCCCTCGACCGCGCCCAGCACCGAAATCGCCGGGGTGATCACCCCATCACCAAAGAACAGCGAGGCGCCGAAAATACCGAGGATGCCGACCACATAGGCTGACCGCGAGCCATTGCGCAGGGTGCGCTGGGCCAGCGCCATCAGCGCCATGATGCCGCCCTCGCCGTCGTTGTCGGCGCGCATGATGATGGTCACGTACTTGAGCGTGACCACCATGTTCAGCGCCCAGAACGCCAACGACAGCACGCCCAGCACGGTGTCGTGGTCACTGTTGAGCCCGTAGTGCGGCGAGAATGCTTCCTTCAGGGTGTACAGCGGGCTGGTGCCGATATCGCCGAACACCACGCCGATGGCGCCGACAACCAGTGCCAGGCCGCCGGCAGCGCCGCCGTGACCGTGGCCATGGCCTTGAGTGGAGGATTCAGACGTGGAAGGAGCGTGGGACATGGCGATCTCGGGTTGGCGTCATGCTGCCGAAGGGGTTAACGCAGGGCTGCCTGCAGCGCTTTACGGATGACCGTGGCGACATCATCGCCCTCGGCACCGGCATCGCGCGCCATCTTGGCCGCCTCTGCCGGTTTATAGCCCAGTTGCTGCAACGCCACTGTCGCCTCGGACACCGCATCGGTGCCCAGCTGGCCGGCAATGGGTGCGCCGCCACCGGTGAAATTGGCTGCGCGGTCACGCAGTTCGACCACCATGCGCTCGGCGGTCTTCTTGCCTATACCGGGAATACGGGTCAACGCAGTGACATCGCCGGTCTGGATCAGCCGCGCGAACTCGTCGACGCTGGCCCCGGACAGCACCGCCAGCGCGATCTTGGCGCCGATGCCCGACACCTTCTGCACGTCGCGGAACAGCCGGCGCTCGCCCTCACGCAGGAAGCCGTACAGCGAGACGCTGTCTTCCTTCTGCGCGTAATGGGTGAACAGGATGACCTCGCGACCGACATCGGGCAGGTCATAGAAGGTGCTCATCGGCGCCTCCAACTCATAACCGACGCCATTGACGTCGATCACCAGCCACGGCGGGGCCTTGTAGGCGAGGATGCCGCGCAGGCGACCGATCATGCGAAAAACCTCATTTGCGACTCCAAGCCTGGCGCACATCCACCCCCAGCCGGTTGGCCGTGGCGCGGACATGTGCATGCGTGATGGCCACCGCCAATGCATCGGCGGCGTCTGCCTGTAATTTGCCCTGCAGGTTCAACATCAAACCCACCATGTGCTGCACCTGCTGCTTTTCCGCGCCGCCGCGGCCAACCACGGCCAGCTTGATCTCGGTGGCGGCGTATTCGCTGACCGGCAGGTCGCGCATCACCACCGCACACACCGCCGCCCCACGCGCCTGGCCCAGCTTCAAGGCCGAATCGGCATTCTTGGCCATGAACACCTTCTCGATCGCCACTTCCTGCGGCTGGAATTCCTCGATCAAGGCATGCAGCCCATGCGCCAGCAAGCGCAAGCGCTGCGGGAAATCCGCCGCTCCCAACAACACCAGTGGCGCGTGATGAACATGGCGGGCGCGGCCGTTGGCGTCGATGTCGATGATGCCGACGCCGGTGCGTTGCGAGCCGGGATCAATGCCAAGGATGCGGGTCATGCTGCCTCTATCAGTAAAAAACGGCGCCCAGCATGGCCGGACGCCGTCTCACCCGGTGGGACCGGGCGGGTCCTCAGACCCGCTCCAGGCCTGCCTGGTCGACGTTGGAATACACGTCCTGCACATCGTCCAGGTCTTCAAGCATGTCCAGCAGCTTCTTCACCTGCACGGCGGTATCGGCATCGACGGCGACGTCGTTGTCGGCACGGAAGGTGATTTCACTGTGGTCCGGCACCAGCTTGGCGGCTGTCATCGCGTCCTTCACCGACTGGAAGGCTTCCGGCGCGGTGATCACGTCGATGGAGCCATCTTCCGGATAGACCGCGATATCGTCGGCACCAGCCTCGATCGCCGCCTCGGTGATGGCCTCTTCATCCGCACCCGGTGCAAAGCTCAGCACGCCCAGCCGCTTGAACATGAACGACACCGAGCCTTCGGTGCCCATGTTGCCGCCGCACTTGCTGAAAGCATGGCGGACGTCGGCCACGGTGCGCACGCGGTTGTCGGTCAGGCAGTCGACGATCACGGCGATGCCGCCCGGGGCATAGCCCTCGTAGCGCACTTCCTCGTACTCGACGCCTTCCAACTCACCGGTGGCCTTCTTGATCGCGCGCTCGATGACATCCTTGGTCATGTTCGCGGCCAAGCCCTTGTCCATCGCCACGCGCAGGCGCGGGTTGTTGTTTGGGTCGCCTCCGCCACCACGGGCAGCAACGCTGATCTCCCGGATGATTTTGGTGAAAATCTTGCCGCGCTTCGCGTCATTCGCGTTTTTGCGACCTTCGATGGAAGGACCTCGACCCATGGGAATACCGTACATCTGTCAGGAACAGGACGGTAATTCTACCTGATCCCCCGCCCAGCCCCCGTCATCAGCCGGTTACGGCGGCAACCGTCGGAAAGCGCCCATGACGCAGGAAGCCGGCGGTCAGCGTGGCCACCTCGGGCGACAGCACCAGTCCGCTGTGGCTGACCGGCACCACGCAGTGATCGGCCAGGCCCGGCAGACGGGTTTCGGCCAGGCCCACGGTGCCATCGGATTCGCCATCCAGCGCGCCCATCATCGCCCCCAGCCCATGCGCCACCGAGCCGGCGATCAGGCCGACCTCGGCCTTTCCCTGCCAATCCGGCAAACCGTGCAACAACAGGTCGCCACTACGCCCCAAGGCCGCCACCCAACCATGCTCGGCCATTGAACGGGCGGTGCCGCTGCCGCATAGCGGTGAGCCCAGGCAGACCACCCGCGGCACCTCCAGGCTCGGCGCCTGCCGCAACGCCTCCAGCGCGACCAGACCACCCAGGCTGTGCCCGACCAGCGATACCTGCCCTTCCGTGCGCAAACGTTGCACCAACTGCGGCACCGCCTGTTCGGGTCCGCCGAACACGCTGGCGTAGCCAAACGTATCCACTGCGAAGCCCTGCGTGCGCAGCCGCCAGGCCAATGGCAACAGCCAGGAGCGGGTGTTCCAGATGCCGTGCAGGATCAGCACACGGGGACGCGGGGAGTTCTGCCATGACATGCGCGCAGTTTCCGTCATCGCCCCGGCCCACCACAACGGGCAACGCCCCTGCCTTCAGTCGAAGTTGTAATCCAGCTGCACGGCCAGCTGCCGCCCTACCGCGCTGTAGACCTCGTCGTAGTAGTACGGAAATTCGTCATTGCTGCTGTCACGCGGCGGCGCTGAATTGAATAGATTGTTGATGAACAAGGTCGCCGTTGCGCGCTTGCTGATCTGTTTTCCGGCATTGGCATCCCACAGCAGCAGTGGCTTGATCCGGCCTTGGCCATCAACACGCGGCAAGCGGCCGTAGCGGATGCCGGACAGATTGGCTGACCAGCCACTCTGTCCCTGCCAACCCAGACTGGTACGCAGGTTGCTGCGGAATGCCAGGTTTTCACCCGACTCCCACTGCGTCTCGCGCCATTCCTCGTGCAGGGTACCGGGCGAGCGCACCCGGCGCTGGGCCCAGAACGTGTGCGTCCAGGCCATGTGCAGGGTGAAGTCACCGATGCCGTTGCTGAAACGCCAATCCACTACCGTGTCGATGCCGCGGATGCGTTGCTCGGACTGGTTGGCCGCCGTCGACTCGACCATGAGGATGCGGCCATCGCCCTGCTCGCCACTACGCACTACCCGCGAACGTGCCTTGCGACACTCCCAGGAGCGTGGATCCACCATGCTCGGGCGCCCATCCGGGCGCAGGCCGGTGGCGCACTCGGCTTCATCACGCAGCAGCAGCGCGGGCGAGATGCGGCCAATGCCGCCTTCATTGCTGACATCCCAATAGTCGGCACTGATCGACAAGGCATCGCTGGCATCCCAGACAACACCGACCGTGGTCGAGGTGCCGGTCTCCGCACCCAGCTCAGGGTTGCGATAGGTCCGGGTCAGAAACTCCGATGCATAACCAGCGCAGCCGGGATTGGCACCGGCAACGATGCAGCGCCTTGCATCGATGGCGCTGCCAAAACTGCCGCCGCCATCGGTGAACACCCAGTGCATGTCCGGCATCTTGAAGCTGGTCGCGTGGCTGGCACGCAACAGCAGATTGTGTGCAGGCCGCCATTCCAGCCCCGCACTCCAGGTGCGCGCGGTGGCGACTGCGACCGCGTCGTCGTACCTGTCCACGCGGCCGGCCAGACTGCCCTTGATCGCCGTCGTCAGCGGAACGCTCAGCTCTGCGCCCAGCGCGTAGCGATCGCGCGTCCCCTCGCCCACGCTGCCGGTAAGGTTATAGGTGTCCATCTGCAGGGGCAGTACCGATGGCGTGTTGCGCAGCCGGTAGCGCTGTCGACTGGCTTCCGCCACCAGTGCCATTGCCAGGCTGCCCGCAGGCAGATCAGCGATCCCACCGGAGACAACATAGGACACCTCATCCACCCGGGTAAGCGCGTCGTAATGCACATTGCCGGACATGGCCATGTATTCGTCAGGCGTGATCGGCCGATACCAATGCTGCAGGTTCAATGGCTGGATGATGACGCCATCATTGGTCACCCCGATCGCGGGAACAAAGAAAAAGTCATTGACCTTCTGGCCCAGCAAACGCCGTCGATCACGCTGCACCCGATAATCCGAACGTCCCACCGTCAGGCTCCAGTCCAGGCGCTGCCCGTAACGACCTTGCAGCCCCAGCGCCAGATCCCACATCCGCTCACTGTAGTGATCGTTCATTGCGTCCGGCCCGCCTACTTCCTGCGGGGTAAGCACGCGTCGTGGCGCGAGGTATCCCAAGCGTGGGTCATAGACTTGGCTGACCTTGCCGGTACTGGCCAGATGCGGCCCGGTGATGGTTTCAAAGCCGCTGGCCAGCTCACTGCGCGCATTCCACAGCTGCAAGCCCGCCCATGCCTGCGTGTGCGGTGACAACGTCCACTGTGCATGCAGCTGCCCGGACAACTCCCGCACACCGTCCATCAGCGAGGTGTAGCCAGCGTTGCGCCAGGTTCCGCAGCCGTGCCCCTGCAGCGCCGATGGCGCGTTGGCTGGCGCGACGAAGTCCCAGTCGACGAACTCACCCTGCCAGCGCGAGCAGACATCGCGCGGCAGCGGCGCCAGCGTTTGCGCGGCACCGCCCTCGCGCATGAAGCCCAGTCCAAGTTCGGGATTCACTGGCACGCCTGCAGTGCCGTCCGTTGGACGTTGCAGGTCGCGTTGCGCGCCGCGCAGCAACTCGGCAGCCGAGTATTGCACGGCGTAACTCAGCCCCCAGTTCTCGCCGCCATGCCCGGCGGACCACTGCAGATCAAAGCGATCACCACCGCCCTGGCTGCTGGTGCCGGTGCGCACCCTGGCCTGCGAACCGCTGCGCGGTTGTTTGAGCACGATATTGACCACCCCGGCAATCGCATCGGCCCCGTAGATGGCCGAGGCGCCACCGGTCATCAGCTCGACACGCTCCACGCTGGCCAGGGGAATGCCACCCAGGCTCTGGAAATTGCTGCGTCCGTTCGAGGGAAACGGGTAGTCCGGCAACCGCCGGCCATCGACGAGGATCAGTACCCTGCCCGGGCCCAGGCCGCGCAGGTTCAAGGGCTGCGCGTTCGCCGAAAAGCGCCCGCCGCCGTCCAGCGACTCGGCGCCATAGTTGCTCATGCCATTCACGGCCAGCGCATCTGCCAAGGTGAAATGGCCATCGCGTTGCATCTGCTCGGCAGTGATGATGGTTACCGGTGCCGGGCCTTCAAACGCGCTGCGGCGTATCCGCGAGCCGGTGACCTGCAGCGAGGCCAGGGAACTGGCCACCGCCGGCATCGTCGCCGGCTGCGTTGGCTTGGGCGCTTCGGCTGCCGGCGCTGTCGCCGCCTGGACAATGGTAATGACCCCGCTGCTGGTCAGCCGATAGCTCAGGCCGCTGCCAGCGAGCAGTTGCTGCAGTGCCTGGGCGACGCTGTAGCGCCCGTTCAACGCAGGTGCGGTCCTGCCAGCGAGCATCTGCGGCGCCATCAGTATCTGCAGCCCCGAGCTGGTTGCCAGTTGCGCCAACGCCTGCTGCAAGGGCTGCCGTGGCTGCTGGTAATCGCGGATGACGGAACTGCCCTGTGCCCAAGCAGGCACGATCACCAGGACAAGGCATAGCAACAGCCAGCGCAACATGCCACGCCGACCGTCCCGCACCCGCTGATTTCCGCGACCTGCGCTGGCAATCATCCCCTCTCCCAGTGACAACCGGACTGGCACCAAACCGGCAACCCCCTGTACAGACGCAGCAAGCGCAAAACCCCTCATCTGGCAGAATCACTGGCACTGGCCCAAGCTGCGCGTGTCGCCCCAGACTGTCAACGCCTGCCAATGACCGCCGCCCTGCCGCCCATCCAGCCCCCGCCCGACAGCCTCCGGGACACGGGCGCCATGGCGCAACAGTACCGTCCACGCCTGATGCGCTACTTCAGGAACCACCTGGGTACGGTGGAAGACGCGGAAGATCTCACCCAGGAAACCCTGGTGCGGATGATGCGCGATCCGCAGGCGGACAAGGTCAACAACGTCGAGGCCTATTTGATGACGATTGCGGGCAACCTGCTGCGCGACCGTTACCGTCGCGACCGTACCCGCCATGTTGGACAACATGTACCCATCGATGAGAACACCGAGGGCTGGCCCACCGAAACCGTATGTGGTGAGCGCGTCTACCAGGACCGCGAACGCCTGCAGCTGTTCTTGAAGGTGCTGGATGATTTACCACCGCGCTGCCAGCAGGTATTCCTGCTGCATCGCTATGAAGGCATGACCTATGCCGCCATCGCCAGCCAACTGGGCATCAGTGTCAGTGCCGTGGAGAAACAGATGATGCGCGCCCTGCTGCACTTCGGCACGCGTTTGGAGCAGCCATGAAAGAAACCAAGCTTGAAGTCGTTGCAGACGCTGATCCCATCCGCACCCAGGCTGCGGCCTGGCTTGCACGCCTGCACGCCGACGAAGTGAGTGAAGATGAGCTGGCCGAACACCAGCTCTGGCTGGATGCCGAGCCCGCGCATCGGCTTGCCTACGAGCGCGTCGAGCGCATGTGGACGATGCTGGGCGATTTCTCCGCCGCGCCCGAGATCAGCCAGCGGCTGGCGGCGATCCCTGCAGCAGTTCCGGCGCGAACCCAGCCGCAGCTGCAGCGCAGGCCGCGCCGCCTGCAATGGCTGGCGGCCTGCGCGGCGGCGTTGACTGCGGTTGTCATTGGCTGGCGCGTCCTTGCCCCGGCCCCAATCAGCGAACAACGCTATGCCAGCGCGATCGGCGAGCAGCGCAGCATCACCCTCGACGATGGCACGCAGGTTGATCTCGATACCGGCACCACGCTGCGCGTGCGCTACAGCAGGCAGCAGCGTCGCATCGCCCTGGACCAGGGCCGCGCCTTCTTCAAGGTTGCCGCCGACACCGCGCGCCCACTGACCGTGGATACAGCACAAGGCAGCGTGCGTGCGGTCGGCACCCAGTTCGAGGTGTATCGCCTGGACGATGGCCTTGATGTAACCCTGTTCGAAGGCAAGGTACAGCTGCGCGCCGCCGCGGCCGACGACCATGCCGCAGCCGTGGCCACGCTTACTCCCGGGCAGCGCGCGCACATGGCCGCCGGCAAGGCTCCACAGGTACAGAGCTCCCACGGCGGCAGCGCACCGGCATGGATCGAGGGCCAGCTGGTGTTTGCAGACATGCCACTGCGGGCGGCGGTAGACGAGTTCAACCGCTATGGCGGCAGTCCGTTGCGGATCAAGGATGCAGCGCTGGGGGAACTGCGCGTTTCCGGGGTGTTCCGCAGCAATGACAGCAGCGGCTTCGTTGAAGCCTTGAGCGCCTTGCACAAGGTTTCGGCACATACCAATGCCGCAGGCGAGACCGAGCTCAGCCGTTGATCGCCGCGCGCCGCGGGCTTCCTGCGGCGCGCTGTGACGCCTCACAATGGCTGAAGCAAGGCCTGCCTGATCCGCTCGCGCTCCAGCACCTGCAGGCGCAACAAACCCTTGAGCCGCTGGTTCTCCAGCTGCAAGCGCCGCAGGTGGCTTGCGCGGGGCACGCGCAGGCCAGCGCAGGTACGCCGCAACAGCACACGCGACGCATCACTGAAACCATGCTTCCTGCAGAGCACCTGCAGGGTTTGGCCGGCATCAAGCTCGCGCAGGAAGCCGATCACCTGAGCCTCGTCAAATTGCTTTCTCATGTTTGCTTCGCCTTGCCGGCACCGGCATCCAACGCCAGTATTGCCGTCCGTATCCACGCCCAGACATTCCGCACCGTGGCCGCAGCAACAAGGCGCAGCGATCAGGTCCGGTGTTCGGGAGGACGCGCGTATGCGCACGCAGCCCCCCTTTCCTGTGTAGACGCAGCGGCCAAGCATGGCCGCAGCGATGCAGCGCACACTTTGATGCATGCAGAGAGGCTATCGGCAAACTGCTGGATTACCAGCGTCGCGGCTAACGCCGCTCCCACAAATGCAGGCACACAACTGTAGTGCCGAGCCATGCTCGGCAGAGCGCACTCCCGGCGACGCCTGAAATCGGCATTGCCGAGCGTCAATCAGCCAGCAAGCCGCCGCAGGATGAACTCATTGTCGCGCACGCTGCCGACCGGGAATTCATAGGCCCCGACGTGCTCGAAGCCATGCCGTGCATAGAAGCGTTGCGCGCCGAAATTCTCCGACCACACGCCAATCCACAACGTACGCCCCGGCGTCTGCAGCCACTGCAGGGCCGCATCGAACAACAGGCCGCCACGACCGCCGCCCTGGTACTGGCCCAGCACGTACAGGCGTTTCAGCTCGCCGTCGGCTGCGCTGGCATCCGCGTGCGGTAAACCGCAGGGACCGGCAAAGGCGAAGCCAACGGCCTCGCCTGCCACGTCCAGCAACCACGCCGCGTAATCTCCGGACTGCAGCTGTTGCCGCTGTAGTTCGACCGGGTACGCCGTGGCCAGGTAATCGGCCAGGTCCTGCGCTGGGTACAGGTGGCCGAACGTCTCCACGAAGGTACGTTCGGCCAGTGCACACAACACGCCAGCATCATCGGGCGTGGCGCGACGGATGCTGGCGTTCGCTGCCAAGGCTCAGGCCTTGTCGGCGCGCGGACGCACCTGCACGTGCACTTCGGCCAGCTGCGCGTCGGCGATCGGCGACGGCGCATCGGTCATCAGGCACTGTGCGCCGGTGGTCTTCGGGAACGGGATCACGTCGCGGATGGACTCGGTACCGGCCATCAGCGCGGCAATGCGGTCGATACCGAAAGCGATGCCACCGTGCGGCGGGGCACCGAAGTTCAGCGCATCCAGCAGGAAGCCGAACTTGGCGCGCGCCTCTTCGGCACCGATGCCGAGCAGCTCGAACACCGCGCTCTGCATTTCCGGGCGATGGATACGGATGGAACCGCCACCGATCTCGTTGCCGTTGAGCACCATGTCATAACCGCGCGAAACAGCGGTCTTGGCGTGTGCGCGCAACTCGGCCACATCGTCCACCGCCGGTGCGGTGAAGGGGTGATGCAGGGCAACGTAACGCTGCTCTTCCTCGTCCCACTCGAACATCGGGAAGTCGGTGACCCACAGCGGTGCCCAGCCGTCGGCAACCAGGTTGAAGTCCTTGCCGGCCTTCAGGCGCAGCGCACCCATGAAGTCGGAGACCTTGTTGTAACCGCCTGCACCGAAGAACACGATGTCGCCATTGCCGGCACCAACCTGCTTGAGCAGCGCAGCGAAGGCGTCTTCGGCGAAGAACTTCTGGATCGGCGAGCTGATCTCGCCGTTCTCGGCAATCTTGATGTAAGCCAGGCCCTTGGCGCCGTATTTGGCGGCATGGGCGGCATATTCGTCGATCTGCTTGCGGCTGAGGCTGGCACCGCCGGGAATGCGCAGCGCGGCCACGCGGCCGTCGGCGTCATTGGCGGCAGCGGTGAACACCGGGAACTCGCTGGCCTTGACCAGCTCGGCCACGTCCACCAGCTCCAGCGCGATGCGCAGGTCCGGCTTGTCCGAACCGTAGCGACGCATCGCCTCGGCCCAGGTCATGCGCGGGAAGCTGGCGTCGAGGTCGACGTCAACCACTTCCTTGAAGATCGAGCGGATCATGTCCTCGACGAAATCCTGCACGTCGCGCTCGCGCACGAAGGCGAACTCCATGTCCAGCTGGGTGAATTCCAGCTGGCGGTCGGCACGCAGGGCTTCATCGCGGAAACAGCGGGCAATCTGGTAGTAGCGGTCGAAGCCGGCCACCATCAGGATCTGCTTGAACAGCTGCGGGCTCTGCGGCAGGGCGTAGAACTCGCCCGGGTGCATGCGTGCCGGCACCAGGAAGTCGCGCGCGCCTTCCGGGGTGGCCTTGGTCAGGATCGGGGTTTCGATGTCCTGGAAGTTGCGTGCATCCAGATGGCGGCGCAGCGCCTGCACCAGCTTGATGCGGGTGCGCTGCATGCGCTGCATTTCCGGGCGACGCAGGTCCAGGTAACGGTACTTCAGGCGGGTTTCCTCGCCCGGGTTCTCGTGCGCATGGAACGGCAGCGGCGCGGCCTTGTTGAGGATGCTGATGCGGGTGGCGATCACTTCCACCTTGCCGCTGCGGATCTTGTCGTTGACCGCATGACGCGCACGCACCACGCCTTCGACCTGCAACACGTCCTCGTAACCGAGGCTGGCGGCGACGGCGAACACTTCGGCGTTGTCGGGCTCGACGGTGACCTGGACGATGCCTTCGTGGTCGCGCAGATCGATGAAGCAGACACCGCCGAGGTTACGGGCAACGTCGGTCCAGCCGGCGAGGGTCACGGTTTGGCCGATCAGGGTCTCGTCGACCAGGCCGCAGAAATGGGTACGCATGGAAAGCTCCGCAGGGGGCCCGGTACGAAACGGTGCCGGGTAGCCCCGTATTTTGGCGCTCAGCGGGTGCAGGAGCAAATCCGGCGATCAGTCACGCGGCCTTAAGTGGGACTGCGCCTATAGTTCGGCCACCCAACCTGAACAGGGAAGCCGCCATGAACCGTCCCCTCCTGCTCGCCGGCCTGGCTGCCCTGCTTGGGCTGGCGATGAGCCCGTCCCCCGCTTCGGCCCAATCCGGCTATCCGGGCGGCCAGGGCAACACCATCCGCTGCGACAGCAACAGCAATCGCCAACAGGTCTGCAACACCGGCTGGCGCAGCGCGGTACTGGTCCGCCAGGTTTCCGATACGCGCTGCATCGAAGGTCGCAACTGGGGCAGCAACAACGGCAGCGTCTGGGTCAACGGCGGCTGCCGCGCCGAATTCGCCGAAGGCCGCGGCGGCGGCTGGGGCGGCGGCGCCGGCAACAACAACGGCCGCACCATCCGCTGCGACAGCAACAACAACCGCCAGCAGGTCTGCAACACCGGCTGGCGCAGCGCAGTGCTGGTCCGCCAGGTCTCCGACACCCGCTGCACCGAAGGCCGCAACTGGGGCAGCAACAACGGCAGTGTCTGGGTCAGCGGTGGTTGCCGCGCCGAATTTGCCGAAGGTCGCGGTGGCGGCTGGGGCGGCGGCCCGGGCCACGGAAACGGCAACCAGACCATCCGCTGCGACAGCAACAGCAACCGTCATGTGGTCTGCAATACCGGCTGGCGCAGCGCGGTGCTGGTCCGCCAGGTTTCCGATACGCGCTGCGTGGAAGGCCGCAACTGGGGCAGCAGCAATGGCACGGTCTGGGTCAATGGCGGCTGCCGTGGTGAATTCGCCGAAGGCCGTGGTGGCGGCTGGGGCAATGGCGGCGGCTGGGGTGGCAACAACTACTTCGTGGATTGCCACAGCAACAGCAACCGCCTGAACACCTGCGCCTGGGATCGCCGCCAGGGGCGCCCGGTCATCGTCCAGCAGGCCTCGGATACGCGCTGCGTGGAAGGCCGCAACTGGGGCTTCAACGGCAACAGCATCTGGGTCAACGGCGGTTGCCGCGCCCGCTTCGGCGCCCGCTGAGTTTCCCGCCCGAAGGATCAGAGGGCGCCGGCAACGGCGCCCTCCTTATGTCAGGCCTCGCTGCCCCAAGGCGCCGGCGGCAGTTCCACCGGCGTGCCAAGGTCAAACTCGACCTGGAACAAACGCCCATCCGGGCGCGCCAGCTCGTAGACGAAGCGCTTGCCCGGCTCCAGCTCCATCGCCCAGGTGTTGCGCAGCGAGGCGGTCATGCCATTTGCGGTGAACATCGCCACCGATTGGGCATCGACCGGAAACTCCTGCCGCCCCGCGCTGCCGGCCTGGACGGCATCACCGCCGTACATGGTCACCGCATCCGCGCTGCCATCGGCATGACGGTGGTCGTGCTTCAAGCGCAGGCCGCTATCGGTACGGCTGATCACCCAGGTGCGTGAATGGTCATCACCCACATGGAACGGCACCCGCAGTTCCTGCCGCGGACTGTCACAGCCACGCACATGCATCACCAGGGTCTTGCCATCGAATGGGTCCGGCGCACTGGACTGCGGCTGGTTGGCGATGATGCGGCCAGCAAAGGCCTGCCCGCAGTAGCGCGCCAGATCGGCGAGGAACTGGTCGGCCGGCGCGACCGCTGCCGTTGCCTTTGGGGAGGTGCTGGCAGCGATTGCCGGAACAGGAAGGACGGCAGTGCCGGCCAGGGCCAGAACGCAGATCAGATTCGAGAAGGAGAAGGTTTTCATGCCCCGATCCTCGCCTACGCGCCCGTTCAAGGCAACGCGCCACCGCCTTGTACATGATCTCGCGCCGCCTGCAGGGCACCGCGCCACTGCAAGGTCACCGCCGATGTCTTGCCGTACAAGGGCTCGGCGGCGGCGACGGCGGCCTGCCAATACTGCACGGCTTCGCTGCGATTGCCGCGCTGCTCAGCCAGACGCGCACCCAATACCTGTTGGCGCACCGCCGAATAAGGACTATCGAGCAGCAGCGGCTGCACGGTTTCCAAGGTCTGCGCAGCCTCATCCAGTCGGTGCTTGGCGATCAGCCATTCGGCCCAGCCCTGCTGCAGACGAATACCGTTGGCGCTGCCGGCTGGGATACGCGGCAGCCACAGGTCATGCGCCCGCTGCACCATTGCATCGCCGTCAGCATTGCCTTGGGCTGCCAACAGCAGCCCAAGCTGCAGTTCCAGATCCAGGCTGTCCGGATGGTCGCCGCCAATCGCCGCCGTGCGTACCGCCAACGCCTCGCGGTAACTGGTTTCGGCGGCGGCGCTCTCGCCCTGCGCCTGGGCAAGCTGCGCGGCGGTTTCGGTGACGACCGAATAGTTGTAACTGTCCTTGCCCAGCACCTGGGCTGACAGCCGCAGGGCGGTTTCGACATAGGGCCGTGCACGCGCATGGTCGCCTTTGCGTATCAGTGCCTGCGCCAGGCGGTTGTTCTCGCTGATCACATAGACGCTGCGCTGTCCGAATATCGTTGGTGCGCGCGCCAGATTGGCCTCGAACGCGGCGATGGCCACATCCAGCTCACCGCGATCCATCACCATCAAGTTACGTTCGGTATTGCTGGCCCAGTAGTCATACGACATCTCCCCCAGGCTGCGCAGGAACATCGGCGTTGACTGGTCGAACGCCGCGGCCGAGGCGACCAGATCGCCCTTGCGCCGGTACATCATGCCCAGGTTGTCCAATGTCACGCCGATGTACTGCTCGCGTTTGCCGGCCTGGTGACGCTGCAGTGCCTGCTTGAAAGCAGCCTCGGCATCGTCATAGCGCTGCTCGGACAACAACGACAGTCCCAACGAATTGTAGGACTGGGCAACACGGAAGCTGTCTGCTGGCTGCCTGCCCAGCAGCGCCAGCGCCCGCCGCGCCATGGCGGCACCTTCCACGCCCTTGCGGTTGTTGGCATAGGTTCCCGCCAGCAGGTTGAACAGGCGCGCGGCTTCGTCCAGGTTCTTGTCGCCACCAGCGGCGGCCAGCGCTTCGGCGGCCTGCAGCATCATCGGGTCGGCACGACGCAGATCACCCGCATTGCGGTAAGCCAGGCCGATCACGCCCTTCAAGCGCGCCTGTACTTCCGGCGATGCATCCAGATCCTCGTCGATGCGCGATGCTGCCCGATCCAGCACTTCGCGTGCACTGATGTCCTCACCGCCGCGCACGCCTTTCTCGCGTGGATCGGCCGCCTGGAACATTTCCACGAGGAACCCGCTGACCTGCTCGGCGATCGTTGCCTCGCGCTCGGCGGCGGCGCGTTCGGCGGCCAGGCGCCACACAAACCAGGCTGCAAGCAGCAGCACCAGCAACAGCAAGGCAGCCCCCTTCCAGTTGCGTCGCAGCCAACGCCCACCGCGATAGAACCGGCCACCATTGCGTGCCTGCACCGGCCGATGCTGCAGATAGCGCTGCACGTCCGCGGCCATCGCCTCCACCGACGGATAGCGCTGCCCGGGCGCCAAGGCCCCCGCCCGCACCACGATGGCGTCCAGATCACCGCGCAAGGATCGCGCCCAGCGACAATCGCTTCCTGCCAACCCGCTGGGCGCCGCCACCGCGGCAGCGCTGTCACCTGCGCCGCGCCTGCCGCGCTTGCCTGCCAACAGCTCGCTCAATACCGCAGCCAGGCTGAAGACATCACTGCTGACACCCACCAGGCTTCCTGACTGCAGCTCTGGCGCCGCGTATGCAGGCGTAAAGAACTGCGCAGCCGGGTCGTTGGCCTCGTCGCCCAGCACGCGAGACACACCGAAGTCCAACAACACCGGTTCGCCATCCTCACGTACCAGGATATTGGACGGCTTCAGGTCGCAATGCAGTACCAGCCGCGCGTGTGCGGCCTGCACCGCGCTGCACACTTTCAGGAACAGCTGCAGGCGCTGGCGCAGGTCAAGCTGGTGGCGCGCGCAGTAAACATCCAGCGGCTCACCACGCACATATTCCATCACCAGATAGGGATGCCCGCCCGGGGTAGTACCACCGTCGTACAGGCGGGCGATGTTGGGATGCTGCAGGCTGGCCAGAATGCGCCGCTCGGCGGCCAGGCGCTCAGCGACACGTGCACCGGGCTTGCCCTGCAGCACCTTGATCGCCACCTCCTGCGCATACAGGCCATCAGCACGCTCGGCACGGAACACCATCCCCATGCCGCCGCTGGCCAGCCGTTCGTACAGGCGCCAAGGCCCGATGACATCGCCTTCACTCAATTCGGAAGGAATCGCCGCGACCATCAACTGCTGCATCGGCTCGAGCGCACGGCCGAGCTCGCTGGTCTGCGCTTCGAGCAGCTCCAGTGTTTCGGCCACGACGGCGGGATCAGCGCTCAGCCGCGCGAGTTCGCTCCGCCATTGCGACGGATGCAGTTCACACACTGCGTCGAACAGCTCGCGCACCTGTTGCCAACTATCCCGATCCACCTATACCCCCTGTGCCAGCCGCCCGCTTCATTGCGAAGCCGACGTTGCCCTGGGAATGATAAGCGGCGCTCAACGCTCCGGTACGTAAGAGTTGGGGGCTGAAGGCGAGTCCGAATCAAGCACGGCCTCTCTTACGATCTCTGCATCCGCAGTTTCGGCAGCTTCATTGCTGAGCGGATCCACGTCCATCGGCCGCCGGAACACCAGCGATGGCAACAGTGTGGTCAGCGCGGCATACAACAGCAGCGCACCAAACAACACCGGCGAGATCGCAAAGCGCTCGCGCATGATCGCCGCCAGCACCAGGGTGAAGATGAGTGTCGGCGACAGCGCCAGCGCCACCCGCAGGCTGGTGCGGAAACTCTCACCGAACAGCACCCGCCGCTGCAGCCAGATCACCGCGATACGCAGCGGCAGCACCACCAGGGTGATGAGCAGGCCAAGACCCAACGCTTCGAAGCTCAGCGCTTCGGCTGGCACCTTGGTACCCGAGTTGAAGAAATAGAACGGTACGAAGAACGATGCGAACAGACGCAGCGCATGCAGGTTCTCATGCGAGGCCAGCGACGGCATGCGCTGCTGCAGCAGGCGCGCGACCAGGCCGGCGATGAACGCACCCACCAGGTAGTACACGCCCAATGCATAGGTGATGTAGGCCGCCAGCATGCCGACCATCACCAGCAGCGAGAACTCCGAGCCCGGTGCGTGCGGCGCCACCCAGCGGCCGAGCCCGATGAACAGCAACGGCAGGCCGACCATCATCGCCAGCAAGGCCATGCTCGACAGTGCCATATGCACCGGATCGCCGGCCTGCAACACCACGAACAACGCAGCCAGCGCCAACAACTCGCCGGCAATGGCCTTGCTGCTGACCCAGAACCGCTCGGCATCATCCAGGCCGAGCTGGGACAGCGAATCCATGATGAAGCCGGTGGAGGGCGTGAGCAGTGCCAGCGCCAGCAAGGCCGCCGCCTGCCAGGGCAAGCCGGCGTAATGCCATGCCAACCAGGCGACGCCGGTGAGCGTGGCGCTGCGGATCAGCAGATGAGTCAGCAGCGGCCACATGCCCTTGCGCAGGTCGGCCAGATCCACTTCCAGGCCAGCAAACAGGAACAACGAGGAAATACCCAGGGTGGCCAGCAGGTTGACCACCGGATCGTGCGATCCGTCACCCAGCCACAGCATCGCGCTGATGCCGAACACCAGGCAGGTCAATGGCGCGGGAATATTGAAACGCTGCAACGCGCGCGGGATGACCAGCAACGCGAAAATCAACAACAGATAGATTACTTCCTTGCTCATGACGCCTGTTTCCTGTGACCGGTTACGCGGGGTCACGCCCACCGGCCACCACCGCGCCAACGGTGGAGCCGTCAGCGCAGGCGGGCGCCAGCCAGCTCCCCTACCTGGCGCAGGATGCCATTCCTGCCGTCATCATCCAGTGCAGAACCCTGCAGGTAGCTGCTCAGCAGCCATGGTGTGCCACCGGCCAACGGCCACAGTACGGCAATGTCGTTGCTGGTGTCGCTGCCGTTGCTGCCGGTCTTGTCGCCTACCCGCCAGTCCTGTGGCAGACCTGCGCGCAGGCGTGCATCGCCGGTCTGGTTGTCGATCAGCCAATCGGCCAGTTGCTGGCGCGAGGCCTCGCCGAGCACGTCGCCAAGCAGGAAGCGCTGCAGGTTGCCGGCCATCGCCGCTGGGCTGGTCGTATCGCGCGGGTCACCGGTGGCAAACCGGTTGAGCTCGGGCTCATTGCGCGCACTCACGGTGACGCGGTCACCGTGCTCGCGCAGGAAGGCGGTAAGCCCGGCCGGGCCGCCAACCAGCGGCAGCAACAGGTTCGCCGCCGCGTTGTCACTGACGATCATCGTCGCCCGGCACAGATCGCGCACGGTCATGCTCTTGCCGACGTGGCGCTCGGTGAACGGCGAATGGTCGAGGATGTCGCTCGCCCGCACCGGCACGCGCTGGTCCAGCGACAACTGGCCGGCATCCGCGCGGCGCAGGACCGCTGCGGCCAAGGGAAACTTGACCGTGCTGCACATCGGGAAGCGTTCGTCGATGCGGTGTCCGTAGCGGGCGCCACTGGCCGGGTTCCAGAGGCAGACCCCCAGCCGGCCGCCACTGGCTTTCTCAAGTGCGGCGAAGTCAGCGTCACTGACTGCCACCGGCACCGTGATTGCAGCGCCACCAGCGCGCGCAAACGCGGCCGGTATCAAGGCGCTGGCCAAGGCGGCACCGCCAAGCGTGAGGAACTGACGACGAGCAAGCATGGGAACTCTCCTTTGGCGTGATCGGGCTGATCTTGCCCGCCGCTGCGGCCTGCGACCATCGCGAATAATCATCGCAAGCCATTAGTTAAATTTGCAGCTAAGGCGAAAATTCGGTCACGGGACGCGGAATAATGCGACCGACCATCAAGTTTCGTCATGACTCCGCCATGATCCGACCCCAGTTGCCGCTCAACGCCCTGCGCGCCTTCGAAGCCGCCGCACGCCATCTGAACTTCACCCGCGCCGCGCTGGAGCTTTGCGTCAGCCAGGCCGCCTTGAGTCACCAGATCCGTGGATTGGAGGACCGCCTGCAGGTCAGCCTGTTCCATCGGCTGCCGCGCGGCGTGGCCCTCACCGACGAGGGTGCGGCGTTGTATCCGGTGCTCACCGAGAGTTTCGACCGCATGGCGATCGCGCTGGACCGTTTCACCGGTGGCCGTTTCCGCGAGGTGCTGACCGTGGGGGTGGTCGGCACCTTCGCGACCGGCTGGCTGTTGCCGCGGCTGCCTGACTTCGAGGCTGCGCATCCGGATATCGAGCTGCGGGTGCAGACCCACAACAACCGCATCGATCTGGCTGGGGAAGGATTGGATCTGGCGATCCGCTTCGGCGATGGCGACTGGCAGGGGCAGGATTGCACGCCGATCGTCGACACCTTGTTCGCGCCGCTGTGCGCGCCGGCGGTGGCGCGGAAACTGCGGAAACCGCGTGATCTTGGCAACGTGGCGCTGCTGCGTTCCTACCGCAACGACGAATGGCCGCGCTGGTTGCAGCAAGCGGGTGTCAGCGGTGTGGAAGCGCGTGGTGCAGTGTTCGATTCATCCTTAACCCTGGCCAGTGCCGCAGCCGCGGGTGCCGGCGTGGCGCTGCTGCCACTGCGCATGTTCGAGCAGGACCTGGCCGAAGGACGACTGCTGCAGCCCTTCGCACAGACCTTGTCGTTGGGCAGGTATTGGCTGACGCGATTGCGCTCGCGACAGGAGCGCGAGCCGCTGCGACGCTTCCGGCTATGGTTGCAGGCGCAGGGACAATTGGACCTGTAGTGCCGAGCCATGCTCGGCAGAGGCGTCACCTGTAGTGCCGAGCCATGCTCGGCAGAGGCGTCACCTGTAGTGCCGAGCCATGCTCGGCAGGAGCTTTAGTAGTGCCGAGCCATGCTCGGCAGGAGCGTTACCGGTAAAGCCTCAGCCGAGCATGGCTCGGCTCTACAGTGGCATTTCAGGCATTGCCAGCTTCGCGGCTGACGCCGCTCCCACAAGCAAGACTGAGCCCGGGCTCAGTCCTCCAACATCTCCATCCACGCCGCCTCAGCCTGCTCCAGCTGCTGCACCAGCACTTCGCGCTCGCCGCCCAGCTTGGCCATCTTGGCCGCGTCGGCGTAGTTGCCGGAATCGGCCAGCTGCGCATCCACCTCAGCCAGCGCTGCACCCAACTGCTCGACCTTCTTCTCGGCTGCTTCCAGCTTGTGCGGGTTGACCGGCTTCTTGTTGGAAGCCGGCTTGGCCGGGGCAACCTGCGCAACCGGTGCAGCTGCAGGCTTTTCCTGGCGATCACTCTTGTTGCGTGAACCCTGCGCGCTGGCGCGGGTACGCAGCCACTGCGCGTACTCGTCCAGGTCACCGGCAAACGGCTCGACCACACCGTCGGCGACACGCCAGAACGTATCGCAGACCAGTCCGATCAGATGGCGGTCATGCGACACCATCACGATCGCACCTTCGAACAGCGCCAGCGCCTCGGCCAATGCTTCGCGCATTTCCAGGTCAAGGTGGTTGGTCGGTTCGTCGAGCAGCAGCACGTTCGGCTGTTGCCAGGCGATCAGGGCCAGCGCCAGACGCGCACGCTCGCCACCGGAGAAACCATCCACGGTCTCGAACGCGCGGTCACCCGGGAAGTTCCACTTGCCGAGGAAGTCGCGGAACGACTGGTTGACGCCATCCGGCGAGATTTCGCGGAAGTGATCCATCGGCGTCATGCCGGCGTGCAGCGATTCCACCGTGTGCTGGGCGAAGTAACCGATCTGCAGGTCTGGATGGGCCATGCGGTCACCGCCAAGCAATGGCAGGTCGCCGACGAGTGATTTCACCAGCGTGGTTTTACCCGCACCGTTCGGCCCGAGCAGACCGACGCGCTGGCCGGCTTCCAGGCCGAAGCCGACGTTGTCCAGGATCACCGCGTCCGGGCCGTAACCGGCGGTAACGTCGTTGAGGCGGATCAGCGAGAACGGCAGCTTGGCCGGCGGCGAGAACTCGATGCGGAACTCGCGCTCGGCGCGCACCGCCTCGGTACCGGCCATCTTGGCCAGGCGCTTCATCCGGCTCTGCGCCTGGGTGGCCTTGCTGGCCTGCGCCTTGAAGCGGTCGATGAAGCTCTGCAGATGCGCGCGCTCGGCCTGTTCCTTCTCGTGCGCGATCTGCTGCTGGCGCAGGTGCTCGGCACGTTGGCGCTCGAAATCGGTATAGCCGCCCGGATACAGCTTGGCACCGCCGCCGTGCAGATGCAGGGTGTGGGTAGCCACGTTGTCCAGGAACTCGCGGTCATGCGAGATCAGCAGCAAGGTGCCCGGATACTTCAGCAGCCATTGCTCCAGCCAGTACACCGCGTCCAGATCCAGGTGGTTGGTCGGTTCGTCGAGCAGCAACAGGTCGCTGGGCATCATCAGCGCGCGGGCAAGGTTCAAGCGTGCGCGCCAGCCACCGGAGAACGCCGACACCGGACGATCATGCGTCTCAGCCGGGAAGCCCAGGCCATGCAGCAGCTTGCCAGCGCGCGCCTCGGCGTCATAGGCGCCCAGTTCGGCCATCTTCTGGTGCGCGTTGGCAACCGCTTCCCAATCCTCGCGCTCAGCCGCTGCGGCTTCTTCCTGCAGCACCGCGGCGACCACGTCATCACCGCCAAGCACGAAGTCGATGGCGCGGTCGGGCAGCGCCGGGGTTTCCTGGGCCACGTCGGCGATACGGATCTTGCCGGGCAGCGACACGTCGCCCTTGTCGGCTTCCAGCTCACCGCGCACGGCCGCAAACAGGCTGGATTTACCTGCGCCATTACGGCCCACCACGCCTACGCGATAGCCGGCATGCAGGGTGAGGTCTACGTTGGACAACAGCAGGCGCTCGCCCCGGCGAAGGGCGAAATTACGAAGGGAAATCATGAATGGGTCCGTTATAACGAAAAGGAATGAGCATGTGAGCAGCATTCCTGCGACGTGATTCTAACGTTAACCAATACTTGACTCACGTCCTGATATCGCACGCGCCTGAACGGCGTTGCCTGACAAGGGCCAAGTACTCGCATAGCCAAATCGCCCTTGCTGAACTGAAAAAGCTTTCAAAAGCAACAATTTAGCTGAACCGTCCGGTTTGACACGAGGTAAAAATTCCATTAATTCGTTGATGGCGCACCGCAACAGCCGCGAACCCCACGCGCCGCCGATGCCGCCACTCAATACCGGAGCTGCAACCTGATGAACCGCAAGTCCAGCACCCTCGCCGTCGCCATTGCCATCGCCCTTGGCGCACCGGCCCTCCCCGCCCTGGCCCAGTCCAGCGCCAATACCCTGGATACCGTGATCGTTACCGGTACCCGCGTGGCCGACCGCACCGTGGCCGAGTCGCAGTCACCGATCGACATCATCACCCCGGAAGCCCTGCAGTCCACCGGCACCGGCGAGTTGGCCACCGCGCTGTCGCGCGCCCTGCCCTCGCTGAACTTCCCGCGCCCGGCCCTGACCGACGGCACCAGCGGCATCCGCCCGGCGCAGCTGCGCGGGCTGTCGCCTGACCAGGTGCTGGTGCTGGTCAACGGCAAGCGCCGCCACACCTCGGCGATGATCAACGTCAACGGCAGCATCGGCCGTGGCTCCTCCGCGGTGGACATCAACGCGATTCCGATCGCCGCCATCGAACGCGTCGAAGTACTGCGCGACGGCGCCTCGGCCCAGTACGGCTCCGATGCCATCGCCGGCGTGGTCAACATCGTGCTCAAGGGCAGCGGCAAGGGCGGCAGCCTGGCGGTGGATTACGGCCAGTACTCGGCCGGTGACGGCAACAAGTACCAGCTCTCCGGCGACACCGGCGTCAGCTTCGCCGATGGCCGTGGCAGCGTGCATTTCGCCGGCCAGGTCAGCCAGCAGGACGAAAGCAACCGCGCAGGCCCTTATCAGGGCACCACCCCGAATACCGGCAACTTCCCGTCCATCGGTGAAAAGACCTTCGTGGTCGGCGACCCGCGCGTGGATGCCACCGCTGCCTCGGCCAACGCCAGCTTCAACTTCAGCGACAACGTCAGCGCCTACGCCAGCGCCCTGCTGAGCAACCGCGACATCACTTCGTTCGCGTTCTACCGCTCGCCCAACCACAGCGGGCAGACCGCGCTGCTGGCGCAGGTCTACCCGGACGGCTTCGTGCCGCAGATCAACCAGTACTCCAAGGACCGCTCGCTGGTAGCTGGCGTCAAGGGCAATACCGAGAGCGGCTGGACCTGGGACGTCAGCGTCAACCACGGTGAAAACACCCTGGATTTCCACACCCGCAACAGCATCAACTACAGCCTGGGCGTCAACAGCCCGACCTCGTTCTACGACGGCACCCTGAAGTACCAGCAGGACATCTTCAACGCCGACATCACCAAGTCGCTGGATTGGGGCCTGGCCTACCCGGTCACGCTGTCCTTCGGTGGTGAGTACCGCCGTGAGAAGTGGGAGCAGAACGCCGGTGAGCTGAACTCCTATACCGGTAGCGGCGCGCAGGGCTTCGGTGGTTTCACCCCGACCAACGAAGTGCACAACGATCGCCACAACTACGCTGTCTATGCCGGGCTCGAAGCCGACCTGACCGAGAAGTTCTCCGCCGGCCTGACCGGTCGCTACGAGGACTACTCGGACTTCGGCGACAAGTTCTCCGGCAAGCTGTCGGCGCGCTACGCCTTCACCGACAAGGTTGCGCTGCGCGCCACCGCGTCCAGTGGCTTCCGCGCACCTTCGCTGGCCCAGCAGAGCTACCAGGCAGTCACCAGCACCATCATCAACGGCAGCTTCGTCGACCGCGGCACCTTCCCGACCACCAGCGCTGCCGCACAGGCGCTGGGTGCCAGCCCGCTCAAGGCCGAAAGCTCCACGTCCTATAGCCTTGGCCTGGTACTGCAGCCGGTTGATCGCCTTTACCTGACCGTCGATGCCTACCAGATCGATATCGACGACCGCATCGTGCTGTCCACCAACATCACCACCAATGCCGCCGCCAACGCGCTGTTGGCCGGGCTGGGGCTGCCGCAGGTCACCGCGTTCTCCTACTTCACCAATGGCGTGGACACCCGCACCCGCGGTGTCGATGCGGTGTCCAGCTACACCATCCCGTTTGCTGCCAGCAGCCTGGAACTGACCGCGGCCTACAGCTACAACGAGACCGAGGTGAAGAAGTTCATCGCCTCGCCGGCGGTGTTCGGCAGCCTGGGCATCACCCAGTCGCTGATCGGCCGCGACGAGATCGGCCGCATCGAGGACAGCTTCCCGCGTGACAAGGCCATCGTCAGCGGCACCTGGCGCTCGGACCGCTGGGAGCTGGGTCTGTCGGCGACCCGCTATGGCAGCTTCACCGTGCGCAACTCGGCCACTGCTGCCCGCGACCAGACCTATGACGCCAGCTGGGTAGTGGATGCCTCGGCCAGCTTCAAGCCCAGCGAAAACTGGAAGCTGACCCTGGGTGCGGACAACCTGCTGGACCAGTATCCGGACCGCACCGCCGACCTGCAGAACTCGACCTGGGGCATGCTGCCGTACAGCAACTACTCCCCGTATGGTTTCAACGGCGCCTACGTCTATGGCCGTATCAGCTACACCTGGTAATACCGGTTTGATGTTGTGCCCGGTTTGATGTCGTGAAAGGAAGATGCCCTGGGAAACCGGGGCATTTTTCTTTGTGCCGTCGGGACGTTGCCAGACGGCAACTCGATGCGCGCGGACGACAGCCTCAAGCAGCTTGCGGAAACACCTTCGCGCAGAGGAAGTCCACCAGTGCCCGCACCTTCGGCGACGGGTACTTGCTGGCCGGCCACAACACGTTGAAAACACCGTCCCCGCCCACTTGATCAACCAGGAGCGGCTGCAGCAGCCCAGCAGCCAGCGGTTCGCGGATGGCGAAATCCGGCAGGTAGGCAATCCCCAGCCCGCGCAATGCGAAGCACACGCGCGTCTCGATGTTGTTGCAGATCATCGAAGTCGGCAGTTGCAGCTCGGCCTCGCCCGCTGCGCGCCGCAGCGCCCAGGCCTCCAGCTTGCCGCTGTTGGGGAAGCGATAGTGCAGGCAACTGTGCTGCTCCAGATCGGCTGGCGCCCGGGGCACACCAGAACGTGCCAGGTACTCCGGCGAAGCAACCAGCCGCATATGGAAGCTGCCCAGGCGACGCGCCGACAGACGTGAGTCGGCTGGTTCGCCGGTACGCACCACCGCATCGAAGCCTTCCTCGATGACATCGACCATGCGGTCGGTGAAGTCCAGGTCCAGCTCGATCTGTGGATACGCACGCATGAACTCCCCCAGCACCGGCAGCATCAGCGAGCTCACCAACGGCAGGCTCACCCGCAGGCGTCCGCGTGGCGCCGCGCTGGCCTGCGAGAGCTCCAGCTCGGCGGCATCAATCTCGGCCAGGATGCGGCGGCTGCGTTCCAGGAACAGCGTGCCTTCGGCGGTGAGGGTCACGCTGCGGGTGCTGCGATGGAACAGGCGCACACCCAGCTTCTCTTCCAGCCGCGCCACGCTCTTGCCGATCGCCGAGGCCGACACCCCGAGCTCACGCCCGGCCGCGACGAAGCTGCGCGTCTCGGCCACCTGCACAAACACCACGAAGCCATTGAGGCTGTCCATGATCCGCCGCCCGTTTGATTGCGGACAGTTTATTCCGCGCATCACGGAACTGCAGCCTGCTTTTTCTTCAATCGGGGGATTCCTATCGTCACCGCCTGCCCTTTTCTTCGAGCCAGCCGCAATGACGACCCCCGCGTTCCCCCAACCTTCAAGTGCCGTGCCTGACCCGGTTTTGGCTTCCATCCAGACCGTCGTGCAGCAGGCACTGGACGAACAACGCCTGGTCGGTGCCGTGGTGCTGGTCGCCCGTAATGGTGCGCTGATCCACCGCCAGGCCAGCGGCCTCGCCGACCGTGCCAGCGCGCGCCCGATGCGCGTGGACACCGTGTTCCGGCTGGCTTCGGTCAGCAAGCCCATCGTTTCCGCTGCGGCCATGGTGTTGGTGGCACAGGGCAAACTCGAGCTGGATGCCGGCATCGAACGCTGGCTGCCGGAATTCCAGCCGCGATTGGCCGACGGCCGCCCGGCACGAATCAGCGCGCGGCAGCTGCTGAGCCATACCGCCGGTCTGGGCTACCGCTTTTTCGAAGCCGATGCGGACGGTCCGTATGCACGGGCCGGCGTCTCCGATGGCATGGATGCCTCCGCCATCAGCCTGCAGGACAACCTGCGTCGCATCGCCGAAGTACCGCTGTCATACGAGCCCGGCAGCGCCTGGGGCTACTCGCTGGCAACCGATGTGCTGGGTGCCTTGATCGAACGCATCCATGGCACACCGCTGCAGCAGGCCGTGCAGCAGTTGCTGACCGGTCCGCTGGGCATGGGCGATACCGGCTTCGTCGCCGCCGACCCGCAACGCGTGGCAATGGCCTATGTAAGCGACGCCCCGCAGCCACACCTGCTGGCCGAAGGTGAGATTGTTTCGCCCTTCGATGGCGCCATCGGCATCACCTACAGCCCGGCACGTATCTTCGACGCGCAGGCCTTCCCGTCTGCGGGCGCCGGCATGGCAGGCACCGCCGGCGATCTGTTGCGCCTGCTGGAAACACTGCGCATTGGTGGCGACAACATGTTGCCCGACGAACTGATCGCTGAAATGGGCCGCGACCAGACCAACGGCCTGGAACTGCCCAGCGCACCGGGCTTCGGCTTCGGCCTCGGCTTCTCGGTGCTGCGCGACCCGGCGCTGGCTGCTACACCGGAATCACCTGGCACCTGGCGCTGGGGCGGTGCCTACGGCCATTCTTGGTTCGTGGACCGAACACAGGGCCTGAGTGTGGTGGCCTTCACCAACACCTTGTACGAAGGCATGTCCGGTCGCTTCGTCACTGATCTGCGCGATGCGGTTTATGCTGCAGTGGAGTCGCGTTGATGTGTGCCGCAAACTCTGCACGCCTGCCATTTGGCGCATTGCTGGCGCTGGCGATGGCCGGCTTCATCACCATCCTCACCGAAGCACTGCCGGCCGGTCTGCTGCCACAGATGGCAGTTGGGCTCGGCGTGTCCGAAGCATGGATCGGGCAGACCGTGACGATCTACGCCATCGGCTCGCTGCTGGCGGCGATTCCACTGACCAGCGCGACCCAAGGCATGCGCCGTCGCCCATTGCTGCTGGCGGCGATCGCCGGCTTCGCCATCGCCAATACCGTCACCACCTTCTCCAGCAGCTACGCGCTGACAATGCTGGCGCGCTTCCTCGCAGGTGTTTCCGCCGGCCTGCTGTGGGCCCTGTTGGCAGGCTATGCAGCGCGCATGGTGCCGGCACATCAACAAGGCAAGGCGATTGCCATCGCGATGGTCGGCACGCCACTGGCATTGTCGCTGGGCGTGCCAGCCGGCACCTTGTTCGGCAACCTGCTGGGCTGGCGGATCTGCTTTGGCGCGATGAGCCTGTTGGCGCTGGTGCTGATGCTATGGGTACGGTTCAAGGTGCCGGACTTCGCCGGCCAGCCGGCGAACCAGCGCATGCCATTGCGGCAGGTGCTCTCCATTGCCGGCGTGCGCCCGGTGCTGTTGGTGGTGCTGGGCTTCGTCCTGGCACACAACATCCTCTATACCTACATCGCGCCATTCATGACTGCCGCCGGCCTGGGCGAGCGCACCGACCTGGTGCTGCTGGTGTTCGGCATGACCTCACTGTTGGGCATCTGGATCGTCGGTGTGCTGGTCGACCAGCACCTGCGCCGCTTGACGCTTGCCAGCACCGTACTGTTCGGCGCGGCCGCGTTGGCACTGGGACTGTCCAATGAGGCACCACTGGTGGTCCACGCGGCAGTGGCAGTGTGGGGGCTTGCTTTCGGCGGCGCCGCAACCCTGTTCCAGACGGCGCTGGCAAAGACTGCCGGAGACGCCGCCGATGTCGCTCAATCCATGTTGGTCACCGCCTGGAACGCGGCAATCGCCGGCGGCGGCATCATCGGCGGCGCACTGCTCGGGCGCTGGGGCGTCGGCGCATTTGCTCCCGCTCTACTGGGGTTGCTGGTGGCGACCCTGGCCCTGGTATGGGCCGCAAGGCGGCATGGTTTCCCCGGCACAAGCGACAAAAGCATCGCGAGCAACGCCAGCTGTTCTGGGACCTGCCGCGGGTCCTGAAGGAAGATGCCCCGGGAGACCGCGGCATCTTTACTGAGCTGGAGCAAGGCGTTACCCCTCCCCGACCCTCCCCTTGCCTGCGGCAAAGGGAGGGAGTTAACGGCAAAGCTGGCAATCCAACCGTTCGCGCGGACCGCCCCCTCCCTTTGCGGCAGGCAAGGGGAGGGTCGGGGAGGGGTGCCCTGGCCTTCGCGCGTGATCTGGCCCGCCCCCACTCCCCCCCCCGGCTCGGCGGCTCCTCCCCCCCCCCCCCCCCCCCCACCCCCCCGCCCCCCCCCCCCGCCCCCCCCGCGCCCCCCGCCGCGGGGGCGCCCCCGGGGAGGGGTGCCCTTGCCTTCGCGCTTGATCTGGCCAGCCCCAAATCCCACCGATCCAATTCCTTGGGACATAAAAACCCAGATTTTTCATATATTTCCCCGCACCCAAGCCACCAGCCCCTTTAGAATCAAACCACCCCCACCCGACCCAGCGAGCCCTGATGCACCATGACACCGCCCTGATCAACATGATTGCCATCGGTTTGGGCCTGGCCTTCGTCCTTGGTGCCCTGGCCAACAAACTGCGGCTGTCGCCGCTGGTGGGCTATCTGGTGGCCGGTGTCATCGTGGGGCCGTTCACGCCGGGCTTTGTCGCCGACCAGGCGCTGGCCAACCAGCTGGCCGAGATCGGCGTGATGCTGCTGATGTTCGGGGTAGGCCTGCACTTCTCGCTAAAGGACTTGATGGCGGTCAAGGCCATCGCCATCCCCGGCGCGATTGGCCAGATCCTGGTCGCCACCCTGCTCGGCTGGGGCGTGGCCACGCTGATGGGCTGGCCGGTGCTGCATGGCGTGATCTTCGGTTTCTCACTGGCCACCGCCTCCACCGTGGTGCTGCTGCGGGCAATGGAAGAACGCCGCCTGCTGGAAACCACGCGCGGCAAGATCGCGGTCGGCTGGTTGATCGTGGAGGACCTGGCCTGTGTGCTGGCACTGGTGATGATGCCGGTGATCGCCGACGTGTTCGGCCCCGAGGCCAACGGCAAGGAGCTGTCCATCGGCGGGCTGCTGGCTTCGATTGGCTGGACCTTCGTGCAGTTGGGCCTGTTCGTAGCGGTGATGCTGGTGGTCGGCCGCCGCGTCATTCCGTGGGTGCTGGAGAAAGTGGCCGGCACTGGTTCGCGCGAACTGTTCACCCTGTGCGTGCTGGCGATTGCCCTGGGTGTGGCGTTCGGCGCTGCTGCCTTGTTCGGCGTGTCGTTCGCGCTGGGTGCGTTCTTCGCCGGCATGATGCTTAACGAGTCCGAGCTCAGCCACAAGGCCGCACACGATTCACTGCCGCTGCGCGATGCGTTCGCGGTGCTGTTCTTTGTCTCCGTGGGCATGTTGTTCAACCCGATGATCATCGTCGAGCACCCATGGCAGGTGCTGGCGACGGTGCTGATCATCATGGTCGGCAAGTCGGCCGCGGCCTTCTTCATCGTGCGCGCCTTCGGCCATTCCAAGAGCACCGCGCTGACCATTTCCGCCTCGCTGGCACAGATCGGCGAGTTTGCCTTCATCATTGCCGGCCTCGGTGTGGCATTGAAGATCCTGCCGCCGGCCGGGCAATCGCTGGTACTGGCCGGCGCGCTGGTGTCGATCATGCTCAATCCGGTGGTGTTCGGCCTGCTCGACCGCTGGCAGGCGCGCCACAAGGAAACCACGCCGGTGCCGGAAGTGCCGGACATCCCGCCAGGCCCGTCGCTGGACCTGCAGGACCACGCCATCGTGGTCGGCTATGGCCGGGTTGGCAGCGAGCTGGCGCAGGTGCTGCGTGACCGCGGTGTGCCGGTTTTGGTGATCGATGACAACCGCGAGCATGTGGAACGTGCGCACGCTGCCGGTATTCCCGGCATTCGTGGCAGTGCCGCCTCGGACAAGGTGCTGGCCGAGGCGCATCCCGAGCGCGCGACGATTGCAGTGCTGGCGATTCCGCAGCCACTGGAATCGGGTGAAGTGCTGGCCAAGCTGCGCGCCATCAACCCCAACCTGACCCTGCTCGCGCGCGCCCACAGCGATGCCGAGGTCAAGCACCTGCTCGACCACGGCGCCGATGGCACGGTGATGGCCGAGCGCGAGCTGGCCTATTCGCTGGCGGAGATGATCATGTCCACCCCGCCCTACCGCAGCCTGCGCCCGGGCATGCCTCAGCCGGCGGCCAGCGGCACGTAGATATCGGCACGCAGGATGGCCTCGGGGACCTCTTCCGGGTCGTCGAGGAAGTGGTAATGCAGCGGTGCATCGCGCAGAGCATGACCGCTGCCCGGCAACCAGTCACGCAGCAGCTGGTCGGTGGCATCTTCCAGCAGCGAGTAGCTGCCGACGTGGCGCAGCCGCGCCACGCGGCCGCCGCCAAGAACCAGGCGCTGCAGCGATTCCGGCAACGCCGGCAGTTCCGCATCCAGCGCAAGCGCGCAATCGAACAGCAGCTCCTCGGCGGGCAGCTCGCGGTGATCGCCCAGCGGCACGCCGATCAGCTGCTGCAGCTGCTCGACCAGGCCCTGCTCCGCGGCCCAGCCGAACAGTTCGCCGAACACGCCATCCAGGTCATCGAAGGCCCCGCGCGCGCGCAGTGCCACCACTTCGAAGGGTTCCAGGGTGACGACTTCCACACTCAGCGGGGCGGGCTTTTCGGCTGGCGGCAATGGCCGTGACAGCTGCTCGATACTGGCGGCCAAACGCCTGGGATCTTCCCGCAGCTCGCTGGCGCTGGCATCCACGGTTTCGCGCAGCACCCGCGCCAGGGCTTGCGGGGTGTCGTAGCCCGCCAACAGCGCGATCTCGGTGACACTGGCATCGCTATGCGCCAGGCGCTGCAAGGCCTTGACCACGCGCAGCCGCTGCACGGTGCGGCCAATGGTTTCGCCAGTCAGCGCGCGATACACGCGGTGGAAGTGGAACGGCGAGTAATGGGCAATGGCCGCCAGTGCATCCAGATCCGGCAATGGCCCGCCAACATCGATGCTTTGCTGCAGGCAAGCGATGACCCGGTCCAGGCGTGGCAACTGCGCGACATTGGCTTTCATTGCGGCATCTCCGTTGGCTGGTGGAGCTATTGCAGCGCGCCTGCTCAGCGGCGGCGTTTCCGATCTTGCGCAAACCCGGCATCCGCACCGGGCAGACCCGCCAGATGATCCTGCAGCAACACGATGGCCTGGCGCACCTTGGCCGGCTGGGTCTGCCGATGCGGAGTGACCGCCCACACCGGCAACGGCGGCACCTCCCACTCCGGCAACAAGCGCTGCAGGCTGCCGGATTCCAGCAGCGGCGCCGCATCCAGACTGGTCAGCACCGCCACTCCCAATCCGGCTTCGCACAGGCGCAGTACCGCCGGTTGGTTCTGGCTGGCGATACGCGGGTGCGCAGGCACCAGGCGCTCCTCGCTGCTTTCGCGAAGTCGCCAGACCAGGCCGGGCACCTGCGGCATGCCCAACCATTCCGCCGCCGGCACCTGTAGCGGATCGTCGGGAACGCCGTGCCGCTGCAGCCAGGCCGGCGCCGCGCACGGCCAGCGCTGCAGGCTGCCCAGGCGTTGCGCCATCCAGTCACTGTCCGGCAACTGGCCGAAGCGCAGCGCAAGATCAATGCGCGCCTGCAGCAGATCGGTCCAACCATCGTCGAAGAACAGGTGCAGGCGCAGCTGTGGGTTGTCCTGCAGCCAGCCGCCCAAGGCTGGGCCGATGTGCGCGGCCATGCCCAGCGGCGCAGACAACCGCAGCTCACCGCTGGGCGCCTGCCGGGCGGCCGACAGTTCGGCCTCCGCCTCGCCCGCTGCATCCAGCAGGCGCGCACAGGCGGCGTAGTAGCGGCTGCCTACATCGGTCAGCGCCAGACGCCGCGTCGAGCGGTGCAACAGGGCCACACCAGCGTCCTGCTCCAACGCGCGTACCTGCTGACTGACCGCCGAGGTACTCATGCCCAGCGCCCGCGCCGCCGCACTCATCGAACCGTGCTGCACCACCTGGGCGAACAAGGCCATCCGTTTGACACTGTCCATCGGCCACCTCCGTGCCGCCATTGTGAAGCACAGCTTCAAGGTGATTGTGATTTTTTGCGACTGCCGCCGACGCCGACTTGGGGGGACACTGGCGTCATTCCCCACCCCAAGGACGTTCCCATGAAAGTTGCCCTGATCGGTGCCACCGGCTTTGTCGGCAAGGCCGTACTCGACGAACTGCTGGCCCGCGGCCATGACGTGACCGCGCTGGTCCGCGACCCGGCCAAGCTGGAAGCCCGCCCGCACTTGCAGGTGACCAAGGCCGATGTGCGCAATGCCGATGAAGTGCACGCCGCCGTTGCCGGTACCGATGCCGTGATCAGCGCCTACAACGCAGGCTGGGCCAACCCGGACCTGTACAATGAGTTCCTTCAAGGCACCCGTGCAATCGTCGCCGGCACCAAGGCTGCAGGCGTGAAGCGTTACATCGTGATTGGCGGTGCCGGCAGCCTGTACGCAGCGGACGGCAGCCAGCTTGTGGACTCGCCCAGCTTCCCGGCCGCGATCTATCCCGGCGCCAGCGCGGCGCGTGATGCGCTGACCGAGCTGCGCAACGAGACGTCGTTGGACTGGACCCAGCTGAGCCCGCCGGTTGCCTTCCATCCGGGCAGCGCGACCGAGCGCACCGGCACGTACCGGGTTGGCGGCGAGACCCCGCTGAGCACCGGCGACGGCCCGGGCACGATCAGTGCAGCGGATCTGGCAGTGGCGGTGGTGGATGAGCTGGACGCGCCGAAGCATGTTGGCCAGCGGTTTACGGTTGCCTGGTGAGTTTCTTGCGCTAGAAGCTCCCCCTCACCCCAACCCCTCTCCCGTAAACGGGAGAGGGGCTCGCATTGCTGGCGCTCGTAGTCCACTAGCCCCTCTCCCGCGCGCGGGAGAGGGGTTGGGGTGAGGGCAGCTTCTAGCAAGCAGACCCAGCTCCTGACTTTCCTCTGCAGCGTCCGAGCCGCATCTCAAGCCCCAGCCAAGGCCTGCTCCAGATCCGCCAGCAAGTCATCGATATGTTCGATGCCCACCGACAGGCGCACGGTATCCAGCGTCACCCCGGCCTTCTCCAATTCCGCCGCATCCAACTGCCGATGCGTGGTGGACGCCGGATGCGTCGCCAAGGACTTGGCATCACCAAGATTCACCAGCCGCGTGAACAGCTGCAGCGCATCCAGGAAGCGCGCCCCGGCCTCACGCCCACCCGGCAGGCCAAACGTCAGCACGCCAGAGCCCTGCCCGCGCAGGTACTTCTGCACCAGCGCATGCTCCGGATGATCAGGCAATGCAGCGTAGTTCACCCACGCGACCTTCGCGTGCTTCTGCAGGTAATTGGCCACCGCCAGCGTATTGCTGTTGATCCGGTCCATGCGCAGCGCCAGCGTCTCGATGCCCTGCAGGATCTGGAACGCGTTGAACGGTGAAATCGCCGCGCCCATGTTGCGCAACGGCACCACGCGGGCACGGCCAATGAAGGCCGCCGGGCCCAGTGCTTCGGTATAGACCACGCCGTGGTAACTCACATCCGGCGTATTGAGGCGCGGGAAGCGTTCCTTGTGCTCGGCCCACGGGAAGCGACCGGAATCGACGATGGCACCGCCAAGGCTGGTGCCGTGGCCGCCGAGATACTTGGTCAAGGAATGCACCACGATATCCGCGCCGAAATCGAAGGAACGCTGCAGGTACGGCGTGGCGACAGTGTTGTCGACGATCACCGGCACACCATGCGCATGCGCGATCTTGGCGATGGCTTCGATATCGGTGACGTTGCCGCGCGGGTTGCCGATGGATTCGACGAACACCGCCTTGGTGCGCTCGTCGATCAAGGCTGCGAAGGCCTGCGGATCGCGGTAATCGGCAAAGCGGGTCTGGATGCCAAACTGCGGCAGCGTATGCGCGAACAGGTTGTAGGTGCCGCCGTACAGCGCGCTGGAAGCCAGGATATTGTCGCCGGCCTCGGCAATGGTCTGGATGGCGTAGGTGATCGCGGCCTGGCCCGAGGCCAGCGCCAACGCACCGATGCCGCCTTCCAAGGCCGCGATGCGCTTTTCCAGCACATCGGTGGTGGGATTCATGATGCGGGTATAGATATTGCCCTGGACCTTGAGGTCGAACAGATCAGCACCGTGCTGGGTGTCGTCGAAGGCGTAGGCAACGGTCTGGTAGATCGGCACCGCGACTGCGCGGGTGGTCGGATCGGGGGAATAGCCGCCGTGCACGGCGATGGTTTCAGGCTTCCACTGCGGATCGGTCATCGGAGTGCTCGCTAAGGAGTGACCGCTGACGATAGCCGAGGATGGATGGCAACCGGTGGACGGTTGCAGGGGTTACTTGTGAGGGGGCGTTATGTGCTGATGCATTTTCAAAAAGCCCGCATCCCTAGCTGGAAGCTTCCCCTCACCCCAACCCCTCTCCCGTAAACGGGAGAGGGGCTCGGATCGCGTCAGCTGCCCCTGCACTAGCCCCTCTCCCGCGTGCGGGAGAGGGGTTGGGGTGAGGGCAGCTCTTAAAGCTTTTGAAGCGTTGGCTCCGGCTTTCAGCTCTTGCCAAACTGCAACTGGCCGCCACCGCCAGCTTCCACCTTGATGGTGTCGCCGCTGGCGAACTCGCCGGCCAGGATCTTCTGCGCCAGCGGATTTTCCAGCTGGGCCTGGATCGCACGCTTCAAGGGGCGCGCGCCATAGATCGGGTCGAAGCCGACATTGCCCAGCACATCGAAGGCCGAATCCGACACCTCCAGGCGCAAACCACGCTCGCCCAGGCGCTTCTCCAGTCCACGCATCTGGATGCGTGCGATCTGCTTGATCTGCTGCTTGTCCAGCGGGTGGAACACGACGATGTCGTCCAGGCGGTTGATGAACTCCGGACGGAAGTGCGCCTGCACCACGCCCATCACCGCCGCCTTCATCTGCGTATAGGCTTCCGGGCTGTCGTCGCCGCTCATGTCCTGGATCTGGTGCGAACCCAGGTTCGAGGTCATCACGATGACGGTGTTGCGGAAGTCCACGGTGCGGCCCTGGCCGTCGGTCAGACGACCGTCGTCCAGCACCTGCAGCAGGATGTTGAACACATCCGGATGCGCCTTCTCCACTTCGTCCAGCAGGATCACGCTGTACGGGCGACGACGCACCGCCTCGGTCAGGTAGCCACCTTCTTCGTAGCCCACATAACCCGGGGGCGCACCGATCAGGCGCGACACGCTGTGCTTCTCCATGAACTCACTCATGTCGATGCGCACCATCGCGTCGGGCGAATCGAACAGGAAGTCGGCCAGCGCCTTGGTCAGCTCGGTCTTGCCGACGCCGGTCGGGCCCAGGAACAGGAACGAGCCACTCGGACGATTCGGGTCCGACAGGCCGGCGCGCGAGCGCCGCACCGCGTCGGAGACCACGCGGATCGCTTCTTCCTGGCCAACCACGCGGTTGTGCAGCATGTTTTCCATGCGCAGCAGCTTGTCGCGCTCGCCTTCGAGCATCTTGCTGACAGGGATACCAGTCCAGCGCGAGACGACCTCGGCGATTTCCTCGTCGGTGACCTTGTCCTGCACCAGCTTGAAATCCTTGCGCTCCATCTCCTGCGCGGCTTGCAGCTGCTTCTCCAGGTTCGGCAGCAGGCCGTATTGGATCTCGCTCATCTTTGCGAAATCCTGGCGGCGCTGTGCGGCTTCCAGATCAAGTTTTGCCTTCTCGACCTGCTCCTTGATCTTGGTCGCGCCCTGCAGCGCGGCCTTCTCCGACTTCCAGATTTCGTTGAGGTCGGAGAACTCACGCTCCAGTGTGTCGATGTCGGCTTCCAGATCGGCCAGGCGCTTGCGCGAGGCGTCGTCCTTCTCTTTCTTCAGCATTTCGCGCTGGATCTTGAGCTGGATCAGACGGCGTTCCAGACGATCAAGCTCCTCCGGCTTGGAGTCGATCTCCATGCGGATGCGCGAGGCGGCCTCGTCCATCAGGTCGATGGCCTTGTCCGGCAGCTGCCGGTCGGTGATGTAGCGGTTCGACAAGGTCGCCGCCGCAACCACGGCCGGGTCGGTGATCTCCACACCGTGGTGCACCGCGTAACGTTCCTTCAGGCCACGCAGGATGGCGATGGTGTCCTCTACCGTCGGCTCACCGACAAATACCTTCTGGAAGCGGCGCTCCAGCGCGGCATCCTTCTCGATGTACTGGCGGTATTCGTCCAGCGTGGTGGCGCCGATGCAATGCAGTTCGCCACGCGCAAGCGCGGGCTTGAGCATGTTGCCCGCATCCATCGCACCGTCACCCTTGCCGGCGCCGACCATGGTGTGCAGTTCGTCGATGAACAGGATGATCTGGCCTTCGTTCTTGGACAGGTCATTGAGCACGGCCTTCAGCCGCTCTTCGAACTCGCCGCGGAACTTGGCACCGGCAATCAGCGCGCCCATGTCCAGCGAGAGCACGCGCTTGCCGCGCAGGCCCTCGGGCACTTCGTCGTTGATGATGCGCTGGGCCAGGCCTTCGACAATGGCGGTCTTGCCCACGCCGGGTTCACCGATCAACACCGGGTTGTTCTTGGTACGGCGCTGCAGCACCTGGATGGTACGGCGGATCTCCTCGTCGCGGCCAATCACCGGGTCGAGCTTGCCGCTCTCGGCACGTGCGGTCAGGTCGATGGTGTATTTTTCCAGCGCCTGGCGCTGCTCTTCGGCATTTTCGCTCTGCACGGTTTCTCCACCGCGCAGCTTGTCGATCGCGGCTTTCACTTTGTTCTTGTCGGCACCAGCCGCACGCAGGGCCATGCCGGCCGGGCCGCCATCGTCCACTGCCGCCAGCAGGAACCACTCGCTGGCGATGAACTGGTCGTTGTGCTGCTGGGCCAGTTTGTCGGTGTTGTTGAGCAGGCGATTGAGATCGTTGCCCATCGACAGGCTGCCGGCCTGGCCGGACACCTTGGGCAGTGCATCGAGCGCCTCGGTCAGCCGCTCGCGCAGCACCGGCACGTTGACGCCGGCCTGGGCCAGCAAGGGCCGGCTGCTGCCACCGGGCTGATCGAGCAGCGCGCTGAGCACATGTACCGGTTCGATGATGTTGTTGTCGCGACCGACCGCCAGGGACTGCGCGTCGGACAGCGCCTTCTGGAAGTTGGAGGTGAGCTTGTCCATCCGCATGGGTCTTCTTCCTCAAAGTTGGGAGGCCAGCAGTGCTGGCGATACTGGTTCAGATGCGGTTGCAACGGCGTGATTCAAGGGTGAATACCGCCCTTGTTCAGCTGAAATCGCAATCCCGCTCCAGTATCACCAGCTGCCGTCACCGCAACCTTGATCCAACGCAAGCGGCAGCGCGGCTCAGCCGCGCGTGATCGCCGCGCGCAGCGCCCGCAGCTGCTGCTTCACCGCCTGTTGCTGGCTGGCATCCATGCGCAGCAGGGCTTTCTGCCCGATCGACAGCGACTGCAGGGCCGGGTCGACGAAGCGATAGCGGCCCTTGCCGTCAGGCTCCACCGCCAGCGGGCGGGCCGGCTCGGGGGTCTGCAACAGATGGTCGATCACCGCCACCAGCCTGTCGTTGAAATGGCCGTCGGGGTGGCCGATATCGCGGTAGGCCTGCTGCAGCAAGGGATAGAAGCGCTTGTAAGCAGCCGCGACCGCGCCTGCATCGGCACGGGTAAAGGCATCCACGTAAGGCGCGTAGCGCGCGGCATTGGCGGCTGCCAACTGCTCACCTCCAGCACCGCCCTGCTCCACCTGCAGCGCGCCTGGCAACGGCCGCACGGCCATCGCCGCCCCTGGCAGGCTGGGCTGCGTCAGGTTGTCCACGTGCACCACCACGCGCGGGATCAGCTGCTCGCGCAGCAGCACGGCCAAGGCATCTGCGGGGAACAAACCGTTCAAGGCCTGCCAGCCGGAGGCATCACTGTCGGCCAGGGCCGGCAAGGCCGGGTCGGCAGCCACCTCAAGCGGATATTTCGGCTCGGCCACTGGTTCGGACGTAGCCGGCGGTTGGATGGCCGGTGTAGCTGGGCTATCCACCAGCGGAGCAATGGTTGGCGTTGCCTGCCGCAGCTGCGCCACGTCATCACGGAACAACCACCAGCCAATGCCGCCAACCGCGACGACGCCAACCACGGCCCAGGGCCACACTGCTTTGCGCTTCTGCATCACTTGCACCTTTATTGCATGTGATGGTGTGACCCTGTTTATCCCGCCGGGTTCCCCTGCGGTTCAAGCCTCATGCATCAACGCTGTTTCTGCAGCGACATCAGGCCGATCACGACCGCCAGCACAGCGTAGGCAGCGCTCACCTGCAAGGTGATGGCCTGGCGCAGGCCGTCCAGCTGCCACGGCAGGTAGATGCCGCCGCGCGGATCGGTGGAATGGATCACGCCGAACGCACTCAACGCGGCAGCCACGAACAGCAGGCTTACCGCCACGCCAGCGCGCCGCTCGATCAAGGCCACCAGTGCTGCCGCCCAGATCATCGCGGAGATGATGAAACCATTGCCCAGCAGCTGCAGCGTGGCCACATCCGACAGGCCGTGGCCGTCGACCGCCGCATACAGTGCTGCGGCCGCATCCGGCGCCACCCAGGTGCCGAACTTGATGTTGATCAGGTAGGCAATGGCCGGCAGGAAGGCCAACGCGACCGCGATCGCATGCTCACGTTTGGTCTGCTGGAAGGCCTGTACGGTGATGTCCAGGCCGACGAAGACGATGATTGGTGCCAGCACCGCCACCGGCAGCCACTGCACCAACCCCGCAACCACGCCGAGCATGCCGCCGATGCCGATGAACAGGCCGGTCAGCAGCGTGTAGCCGGTGCGTGCCCCCAGACGCTTGTAGGCCGGCTGGCCGATGTACGGCGTGGTCTGTGCGACACCGCCGCAGACGCCGGCGATCAGCGTGGCAATGGCCTCGACCAGCAGGATGTCGCGGGTGCGGTAGTCGTCACCGGCGGCGCGTGCGCTCTCCGCTACGTTGATACCGCCCACCACCATCAGCAGGCCGAAAGGCAGCAGCAGCGACAGGTACGGCACGGTCAACGGCAGGCCTTCGACGAAGCCCAGCGTCGGCAGCGGCAAGGCCACGGCGAAGGAGATGGCCGGCGGCCACTGGAAGCCGGTCAGTGCGCCCGCCGCACCCAGCCCGTAATACAGCACCACACCAACCAGCAGCGCGAACAGCACGCCCGGCAAACGCAGCGGCACCACGCCACGCGCAACCAACACATAAAGCAACACACCCAGCGTGACCAGACCGACCAACGGCTGGCGCATGCTCTCGATCAGCGGCAGGAAGCCGAGCAGGGTCAGCGCTGCACCACCGATGGAGCCGAGCAGCGCCGCACGCGGCACGTGGCGGGTAACCGCATCGCCGACGAAGGACAGCACCAGCTTGAGCAGGCCCATCACCACCAGCGAGGCCATGCCCAGCTTCCAGGTCGCCATCGCCGCGGCCTGCGGGTCCATGCCGAGCTGCTTGAAGCCGACGAAGGCCGGGCCCAGCACCAGCAGCGCCATGCCGATGCTGGTAGGCGCGTCCAGCCCCAGCGGCATCGCGGTGACATCATCGCGGCCAGTGCGGGCAGCCAGGCGGCGCGCCATCACGGTATACATCAGGTTGCCGATCAACACGCCGAAGGCGGTGCCCGGGAACATGCGGCCGAACACCACATCGGCCGGGAACTGGAAGATGCCGACCAGCGCCATCGCGATGAAGCCGAGGATCGACAGGTTGTCGACCACCAGGCCAAAGAAGCCATTGAGATCGCCGGCGACGAACCAACGTGGGCGGGATGCGGATGCAGAAGAATTCATGGGGGATATCGTCAGGAATGCGGAGCGATGGTAACGCCGGGAAAATGCGTGCGAGTGGAACAGATCATTCGTTCGTGGGCAGTTTCACCCAGCCCAGCACCGGGCCACGGCTGGGATTGCGGTAGCGCAGCTGCAACCAGCCGTCGGCTTCGTCCAGCAGCTCGACGCGGTCGCCCTTGAGCAGGTAGCGCTTGGTCGAGGTGTCACCGGCCCGGCTGTACAGCAGCAGCTTGTCCGGCACCACCGATGCGCTGCGGCCCGGCATCGGGGCGTCCTTCAGCGGCGGATCGAAGGCATTCCAGATGGCGGTCTCGAGCCGCTTGCCTGCGGCATCCCAGGTGCTCCACACCGTGAGGATCTCCGCATCTTCCACTTCGGCCAGCGCCAACACCTGCGCGAGCGCTTCGGTGTCGAGGAAGGCGTTGCGCATCGAGCGGTACAGGTAGACCTTGTCGCCCGCAAAGCGGTAGATATCGCTGTACCACATGGGCCCACTGCGGCAGCTGCTGCTCAAGGTGCGTGTGGCCGGGTCCGGGGTCAGCGACCAGAAGCCTTCGCAGCTGATTTCCGGGCCCTCGGGTGCGGCCAATGCGCGGAACTGGCCACTGCCCGGCTCGTACAGGTAAACCGTGACCGATTCGTTGACCTGGCCCAGCGTCGCACTGGTGTCCAGATCCTGGTAACCGTCGAAGTTGTAGTCGGCGTGACCCAGCCGCGTGCCGCCGCCTTCCTCGTTCGTGGACGCAGGCAGCACCTGCCGGGCCGGTGAGCGGCTGGTGCCCACCTCCACGCTGCCGTCGCCGAGCAAGCGCGCATGCGCGCTGACGCCGGCAGCGACCTCGAAGCGGATCTCGCTGTCATCTGCCGCGAATGCCGGCGCTGCCAGCAGCGAAACCGCTGCAATCAGCAAGCCGCGCGTGGCAAAACGGCAGCGGGACGTGGATATCAGGGACATCATCGAGAAGCTCATCTGCGGTTGGAGGCTGCCCGCAGGCTAGCCGATCCAGTGCGGATCAGAACGAAACCTCGACCGGCTGCCGCGACCACAGCACCGACTGGTGCCTGGTTGCCTGCTTCCACGCCAGGCGGATGGCTTCGATGTCGTTGCGGCGCTGCGGGCTGTCCTCATGCAGGATCACCAGTACCTTGGTGCGCAGCCGGTTAGGCTCCGGGGCACCGCGGAACAACCACTGGCCGTAGGCATCGAACACGGTCAGGCCATCGGGGAATCGCGGGGTGACTTCCTTGTCGAGGAAGGCGCGCCACTGCGCATCGCTGATCACATCGGTCTGCTCACGTGCCGACGGGCCAGTTTCCTCGCCAACGCCGAAGTACAGCTCGCTGCGCACCCAGCCACCGGCTTCGGCCGGTCGCGCGGCATCACCGTGCAGCTGGGCGCTGGGCGCGGTTTCGGCTGCAGGCGGAGCGGCGTGGGCACTTGCGGCAACGGCAAACAACAGGGGCAACAGGACAGCGTGCAACTTCATGGAAAACCTCCGGACAGGAACGACACGGTGGCATCCAAGGCACCGCAGGGGATATCGCGTTTGGTTATCAGCCAATTGCCAGCAGGACTTGCATCGCGGCCGCCGTTAACGCGAAGATAATATATCGCTTCATCCGGATGGATGTAAGTGTTACCTGAAACCTTTCCACCATCCGCACCTCCCCACGTCCCGCTTTCCCCACAGTTTCTGGAGTTCCCATGTCCCGCCCCACCTCGGCCCCGCTCGGCCTGGCCATCGCGCTGGCGCTGTCTTCCCCCGCTTTTGCCCAGGACGCCCAGCAGGCGACCAATCTGGATACGGTGATCGTCACCGGCACCCGCGCCGTGGACCGCACCGTGCTGGAGTCCACCTCGCCGGTGGACGTGCTCAGCGCCGAGGACATCCGCAAGGCCGGCGTGGTCAACGGTGAGCTGGGCAGCGCGCTGCAGGCGCTGCTGCCCTCGTTCAACTTCCCGCGCCAGTCCAACTCCGGCGGTGCCGACCACATCCGCGCCGCCCAGCTGCGCGGCCTGTCACCCGACCATGTGCTGGTGCTGATCAACGGCAAGCGCCGCCATAACAGCGCCCTGGTCAATACCGACAGCAAGATCGGCAAGGGCACCACGCCGGTCGACTTCAATGCCATCCCGGTCAGCGCAATCAAGCGCATCGAGGTGCTGCGTGACGGCGCCGGCGCGCTGTATGGCTCCGATGCGGTGGCCGGCGTGATCAACGTGATCCTCGACGACGCGCCGGAAGGCGGCGCCATTGAGGCCAGCTTCGGCGCGCACCACACCGACCTGAAGCCGATCGACCGCACCCTGACCGATGGCCAGACCAGCTTCTTCAGCGCCAAGGTCGGCACCGCGCTGACCGACGACGGCGGCTTCCTGCGCGTCGGCCTGGAACTGAAAAACCGCGAAGCCACCAACCGTGCCGGCTTCGACCAGATCCCGCCGTGGGAAGCGCAGACCCCGGACAATCTGGCCCTGGCCGGCAAGCGCAATTACTCACTTGGCGATGGCGCCAGCAAGGACCTCAACGCCTGGTTCAATGCCGAAATCCCGTTCGGCGCCGCCTCCAAGGCCTACGCCTTCGGCACCTACAACCAGCGCGATACCGAAGGCGCCAATTACTTCCGTTACCCTGATGGCGAGGCCAACTGGAAGGAGCTGTACCCGAACGGCTACCGCCCGATCTCCGAAGGCGAGAACCTGGATGTGCAGCTGGTGGCCGGTGCTCGCGGCGAGCTGGGCGACTGGAACTACGACGCCAGCCTTGACCACGGCCGCAACGAGTTCACCTATCGCCTGCGCAACTCACTCAACGCCTCGCTCGGACCGACCAGCCCGACCAGCTTCAAGACCGCCGATTTCAGCTTCACGCAGACCGTGGCCAACCTCGATTTCGGCCGCCTCTTCGTACGCAGCAATGACACCCACAGCCTTGGCTTCGGCATCGAAGGCCGTCACGAGCGCTATGAAACCGGCGCCGGCGACCCGGCCAGCTATGCCGCCGGCCCGTATACCGACCGCCCGACCGGCTCGCAGGCCGGCGGTGGCCTGACCCCGCAGGACGAGGCCGATCTGTCGCGCGATGTGATCAGTGCCTACACCAGCCTGTCCTCGACCTTCGGCGAGAAGTTCTCCACCGATATCGCCGCCCGCTATGAGCATTACGAAGATTTCGGCGGCGAACTGACCGGCAAGATCGGTGCGCGCTATGCCTTCGCACCGGCATTCGCGCTGCGTGGTTCGGTCTCCAACAACTTCCACGCGCCGTCGCTGAGCCAGATCGGCTACGAGTCCACCTCGACCGGTTACACCGCCGGTGGCCAGCTGGTGCAGGGCCGTCTGCTGTCGGTGAACAATCCGATCGCACGTGCCTTGGGCGCTACTGACCTGAAGCCGGAAAAGTCGATCAACTACAGCCTCGGCTTCACCAGCCAGATCGGCAGCCACTTCGACCTGTCGCTGGACCTGTTCCAGATCGATATCGATGACCGTATCGCGCTGTCGGAAAGCATCACCGGCGATGCATTGACCGATTTCGTACAGCAGCAGTTCGGCATCGGTGGGCTGGAAAGCGCGCATTACTTCGTCAACGCCGCAGATACCCGCACCCGCGGCGCCGAGTTCGTCGGCAACTGGCGGCAGTCGCTGGGTGACGGCGAGCTGCTGTTGACCGGCACTTGGAGCTACGCCAAGACCGAATTGAAGAACGTCGTCGCCACGCCTTCGCAGCTGCTGGCACTGAACCCGGACTACGTGCTGTTCGGCGTGGAGGAGAGCAATACGCTGACCGACGCCGCACCGCGCACCCGCGCGCAGTTCGCCGCCAGCTGGGCCAATGACAGCTGGTCGCTGAGCAGCCGCGTCAGCCGTCATGGCAGCGCCAAGCGCGTGTTCGATTTTGGTGGCGGCTACGTCCCGACCCAGACCTACCAGGCCGAATGGCAGTTGGATGCGGAAGTCGAGTACCGCATCACGCCGCAGTGGAGCGTGGCGATCGGCGGGCAGAACCTCACCGACAACTACCCGGACAAGTCGAACGAAGACATCTACTACTTCGGCAACCTGCCGTATGACGTGTTGTCGCCGATTGGCAGCAATGGTGCTTATTGGTATGGGCGGGTGCGGTTTACGTTCTGATTTGGGTGTTTAGTGCGGGATTGCTTGCTTAGAGCTTCCCCTCACCCCAACCCCACTCCCGCGCGCGGGGGCGGGGGTGGTGCACTAGGCGCCGAATAGGACTTCGGCCCTAAAACCCCAGC
>NZ_JBXFWF010000029.1:0-52487 GCF_056854515.1 Stenotrophomonas sp. STEN063 | reverse complement strand
CCCCCCCCCGCGCGCCGCGCGCCCCGCCGCGGCGCGCGCCGGTCCCCCCCCGCCCCCCCCCCCCCCGCCCCCCCCGCGCGCGCCCCCCCCCCGCCCCCCCCCCCCCCCCCCCCCCCCCCCCCCCCCCACTACAGGTGGAGCGGCGCGCTGCTACTCTTGGGGCGACATCCCGGGAACAGGTAGCAACATGGATCGACGTCGTTTCATTGGCGGTACGGCATTGGCGGCGGCCTTGCCGCTGATCGGCATGCAGGGCGCATTGGCGGTCGCGCGCGGGCAGCTGCTGGCGGCCGGGCTCAACAAGGGCGACACGGTGGGGCTGGTCAGCCCGTCCTCGGCCAGCAGCGAGCGGCTCAGCCTGCAGTTGGCGCGCGAGGCGATGGAGGCGCTGGGCTTTGTGGTCAAGACCGGCGCGCATTACGCCGCGCGCCATGGCCACTTGGCCGGCACCGATGCCGAGCGCGCCGGCGATCTCAATGCCATGTTCGGCGACAAGCACGTCAAGGCCATCATCTGCGTGCGCGGCGGTTCTGGCGCCGCACGGCTGTTACCGCTGCTCGACTACGACCTGATCCGCGCCAATCCCAAGGTGTTGCTCGGTTATTCGGACATTACCGCGTTGCATTGCGCGATCCAGGCCAAGACCGGGCTGGTGACCTTCCACGGCCAGATCGGCGCAGGCAGCTGGAATCGCTTCAACGTCGACCAATTCGATCGGCTGTTCTTCAAGCGCGAGCTGATGCAGTACCAGAACCGCAGCGAGAGCGACGATGAACTGGTGCCGCGCGACAACCGTACGCTGACCATCCGCGGTGGCAAGGCGGAAGGAGAGTTGATCGGTGGCAATCTGACCGTGCTCACCGCACTGGCCGGCTCGCCTTATCTGCCGGATTTCACGGGCAAGATCCTGTTCCTGGAGGACGTAGCCGAAGCGCCGTATCGCATCGACCGCATGTTCAGCACCTTGAAGCTGATGGGCGCGCTGGACAAGATCAACGGCTTCATCTTTGGTGAGTGCACCGATTGTTCGCCGGGTGACGGCTATGGGTCCTTGACCCTGGACCAGATCTTCGATGACTACATCCTGCCCTTGAAGATTCCGGCCTACCGCGGCGCGATGATCGGCCACATCAAGGAGCAGTTCATCGTGCCGATCGGCGGCAAGGTCGGGATGGATGCCGACGCCGGGACCTTCCGTCTGCTGGCGCCGGTGCTGAGCGGGGCGTGATGCGCGCGACGACGTGGCGCGGTGCGCGCACGTCGTCCTTGCACCGGGCTTATTCTTCTTCGTCGCCTTGCGCGTCTTCGTCCTGATCTTCATCCTCCGGCGACAACCACCAGGCATGGCCGTCCTCGCGCACCGGCTGCGGCAACTCGCGGGTTTCGATCGCGTCCAGATGGCGACTGGCGTTGCCGGCGGCCCAGTCTTTCAACAGTTTCTCGACCGAGAGGCGGCTCTGCGCGGCAATGCCGAGATTGCGTTCGGGCTGCCATTGCGCTTCGCCATCTTCGTTCGGTTCCTGTGCATGGCTGTGCGGCGCGCCGTAACTGCAACGCAGGCAGTAATGGCGGATGCTGCGGGTCCAATCCTCGGCATAGCCGATGCCGGGTGCGCTGGCGCGCAGCAGCGCGTCGATGTCGTCGGCGCTGTCCGCGCGCACGAACACCACGAAGGTCTGGAACTCGGACGGCTCCAGTCGCTCCAGTTCGTTGAATACATGCACCTCGCGCTCGCCATCGAAGCGTGCGCCGGTGGGGGCACCGTCGTGCAGCACGATGTCACCGAAGCGGTGGCCGCTCTCCGGCAGCGGCACGTTGAGGATGCGTGCGCGCACCGGGTCGATGCGGCGCATGAACACCGTCTCGCCGGCACTCCAGGGATTGAGGCGTACCACGGCGACACCGAAGTTGCCGTCGATGGGGCCTTCACCTTCGGGCAGGGTGATATCGCAGGCGGCCCATAGCTCGCGCACTGTCGTCCATTGGCCAAGGCCGGTCGCCGCGATGGCCGCGTTCCAGTGCTGGGCCTGGCTGAATTCTTCCGCCAACGCGATTGCCTGCAGGTTGTCACGCAACGAACCGGCCCATTCCATCTGGTACTTCAACACCAGCCCGCGCATGTAGTGATAGAACGGGTTGTCTGGATGGTGCTGCAGCAACAGGTCGAAATCCCGGGTTGCGCTTTGCAGTTCGCCCTCATCGACGGCGAGGTAGGCCCGGTTGTGGATGCTTTCAAGATCAGGCTGTTCGGAAGTCATTGCGGGCAGCGGTATTGGGGGAATGGATGATCGCATGCGCGCCGTATGCTGCGCAGGCGGGGTACGGGATGCGACCGGCAGTTGCGCGCTTTAACGTGCGGATAACAGCGGTATTGCCAGCATCGTCGGCAATGCGCGTTCGTGCTTTGAGTGTTGGCTGTATCGTGCGTGGCGGTTTTCATCCATGGCTTGCTGGAGCAGCGCAATGAACGACAAAGGTTTGAAGTACATGACATTGGTGGTGGCGATAGCGCTGGCAACGACCGGCTGCGGGAAGCCAGCAACGCCAGACGGCGCGACTACCGCAGCCCCCCCGGCCGCAACGCCGGCCATGGACCCGTCATCGCAAGGCACCCAGCAAGCCTTGAATGTGGAAGTGTTCAATCCCGGCGCGGACGCCATCTTTGCGGTGTCCTCGGAACTGCTGACCGGTGCCAGCGATGCGGTGCTGGTCGATGCGCAGTTCTCCACTGCTGATGCGGCCAAGCTGGTCGAGATGATCAAGGCGTCAGGCAAGAAGCTGACGACGATCTACATCAGTCACGGTGATCCGGACTACTACTTTGGCCTGGAGACCTTGCACGCTGCATTCCCCGATGCGCAGATCCTGGCCACCCCGCAGACCATCGCGCATATCCAGGCCAGCAAGGATGAGAAGCTGAAGATCTGGGGGCCACAGCTGGGTGCCAATGCGCCCAAACAGTTGCTGGTGCCTTCTCCCCTGCAGGGCAACAGCCTGCAGTTGGAGGGGCAGGAGTTGAAGGTGATCGGCCTGGACGGCGCCAGCCCGCAGCGCACGGCCTTGTGGGTGCCATCGATCAGTACGGTGATGGGCGGTGTGCTGGTGGATGCCGGTTCGCACGTGTTCATGGCCGATACGCAGACGCCGCAGTCGCGTCAGGATTGGCTGGCCGCGCTGCAGCAGATCAAGGACCTGGCGCCGGCGCGGGTGATTCCCGGCCACTATGCCGAAGGTGCGCCACAGGACCTGGCGGCGGTTGAGTTCACCGCCAACTACATCCGCGCCTTCGATGAGGAAGCGGCAAAGGCCAAGGATTCGGGTGCGCTGATTGCGGCGATGAAGCAGCGCTATCCGGGTCTGCCAGGTGAGGCATCGTTGGAACTCAGTGCCAAGGTGACCAAGGGCGAAATGCCTTGGAAGTAACGGCGTGATGCAAAATGGGAGCGATATCAACTTCATGGAAGATCATTTTTGAAAAGTCGATTTCTTGCTGTTCTCAGCATCGGCGTCCTGGTTGCAGGTAGCGCCTTGGCCAAGGAAGCCATTCGATTGGACGCGTCTTCCGATGCGGCGGCTGAGTCCAGTTGGGAACGGATGGTCGAGTCAGTCAGTGCTTCGAAAAAGCAGAAGCTCCTGGTCGCCATGCTTCAGATCAATCTGGAGGGTGTGAATTCTGCCTACGAGGTGGCGGGCAATCCGGAATTGCAACGCTTTGGTATTGCCAGGGTGAAGGACAGGGTTGCCGGCCTGGATGCTGATGAGATCATTGCGTTGAGAGGTCGGGCCTCCAATGCCGGGATCCGGATCCAGTCAGTCGAGTAGCGTCCAGTCACGTATGCAGCTGGAACCCATTCCATGCACAGTTTGGGTTCCGGGAACGTTGCGTTCATGCTGCAAGCCGGTTCGGCATCCTCCCGCCAGATGGCCGTTGGGATGCCGAAGTCATCGCTGCTCCACGCACACTGCGTCGGTCCTGGAAGAACTGCCTGGATCAGGAAATCGGGTTGGAGGCGCGATCCGCAGCAGAGTTGGCAAGGCGCTTCTTCGCCTTGGCGGCATACATGGCGGCATCGGCATGGCGCAGCAGGGCATCGGCGTCATTGCCGTCGGCGGGGAAGCAGGCCACGCCCACGCTGGCATCTATCTGTGGCGTGTCGCTGCCCAGGCTCTGCAGCAAGGCCAGCCGCGCACGCAGGGCAGTAGCGATGTTCAGGGCATCACTGGGGCTGGCGCAGGCCGGCAGCACGGCAACGAACTCGTCGCCGCCGACGCGGGCGATAAGGTCGTTCTGGCGCAGGCCATCGCGTAGCTGGCGGGCGGCATCACGCAGCAGGCGATCGCCGGCTTCATGACCATAGCGGTCGTTGGCGGCCTTGAAGCCGTCCAGATCGATGTAGAGCAGTGCCAGCCCGCTGCCGTCACGCGCCGCACGCTCCAGCGCCGCTTCCAGCTCGCGCCGCAGGTGGTAGCGGTTGGGCAGGCCGGTCAATGTGTCGTGGCTGGCCAGATGCTCCAGCTGTCGTTCGATCCCACGCAGGGCGGTTACCTCATGGCCGACGCCGATGCGGATGCCGTATTCCGGCAGCCATTTGGCCGACCATTGGATGTCGACCACGCTGCCATCCTTGCGGATGTAGCGGTTACGGAAGTTGGAGCGTGGCCGGCCTTCCATCACGTCCAGTGCCGACTGCTCGGTGGCGGCGCGGTCTTCCGGATGTACCAGATCCATGATCTGTCGGCCTTTGGCCTCTGCAGGGGTGTAACCGAAGATGGTCTCGAAAGCAGCATTGACCATCAGCAGCTCGCCATCGGGGGCAACCATGCACACTGCGTCGGGTAGCAGATCCAGGACTTCGCCGAGCGGCGGCAACTTGAAGGGCATGGGCAATACGGCAAATACGAAGGTTGGGATTATGCCGCGTCCAGATTACTGCGTATGTCGGGGCGCGACCCACTCCGATCTGCACGCAGCTACTCCAAGGACAGGGGAGGGGGCTGGCCGTTGATGACGGATAAATCCTGAATGCGCGGAGCCAATGGCACGCCTGCCAGCCCCAGTCCGATTCGCTGGCGTGCTGACCAATGCGCCGGGCGGCCAAGCCTGGTAGCTGCCAAGCCCTCCTGTCAGGCACTCGCCACGGCTTTGACGGCGCTTGGGACGGGACCGCCATCGATACTTGCTTCCGCAAGCGCATGTGGCTCCGGCAGGGGGCAGCCGATCAGCCGCCGGCCGTTGCAGGCATCTGGGTCTGGGGCATTCCCATCCGTGGCAGTCCACCGGATGCAGCTGCTGGAGGCGGACTCCAAGGCACCGAGCGGTGCGGGACCGGCAACTTCCAGTGGCCGGAAATGGCGGTGATTGCCGGGCATTGCGCGATGTTGCCGGGTCCTGCCAACCGTTCGAGATGAATCCTGACGCGACGGTTTTGCTACCCTGTGCTTCTTTGGGTTCTGGGGTTGCTCCCCGCGGTTACTCCATGGTGTGGTTGCGTGTAGCTCTGATTTTTCCGTTGATCGTGATCAATACGCTGGCCCATTGCCTGCCGTTGTTCGTGGTGGCGTTGTTCAAGGCGGTACTGCCGCTGAAGTCGGTGCGCCGCGCCTGCAATCCGCTGCTGACCGGGCTGGCTGAAAGCTGGATCGCGGTGAACAGTGCAATGATCCATGCGTTCACCGCGACCCGTTTCACGGTCAGCGGCACCGAGGGCCTGGAGCGCGATGGGCATTACCTGGTGCTGGCCAATCACCAGAGTTGGGTCGACATCCTGGTGCTGCAGAAAGTATTCAACCGTCGCATCCCGCTGCTGCGTTTCTTCCTGAAGCGCTCGCTGTTCTGGGTGCCGGTGCTGGGCCTGGCCTGGTGGGCGCTGGATTTCCCCTTCATGGGCCGCTACAGCCGCAAGCAGATCGCCAAGAACCCGGAGCTGGGGCGGCGCGACATGGAAGTGACGCGCACGGCCTGCGAGAAGTTCGCCAGCATTCCGGTGTCGGTGATGAACTTCGTCGAAGGCACCCGCTTCACGGCTGCCAAGCACGCCGCGCAGACCTCGCCGTTCAAGCACCTGCTCAAGCCAAAGTCCGGCGGTGTGGCCTTCGTGCTGGACGCGATGGGCAAGGGCCTGCATGCCTTGCTGGACGTGACCATCGTTTACCCCAAGGGCATCCCTTCGATGATGGACCTGATGGCCAACCGCCTGCCGGAAGTGAAGGTGCTGGTGCGCAAGTTGCCGATCCCCGCCGAGTTCATCGGCCGCAACTACCAGGAAGACCGCAACTTCCGCGCCCAGTTCCAGCAATGGATGAATGGCTTGTGGTTGCAGAAGGATGAGGACATCGCCCGTCTGCTCGAAAGCAAGGCTTGATCACCACCATCGTTGAAAACAAAGGCCCCTGACGGGGCCTTTGTTGCTTTGCAGGGTGCTGGATCCGTCAGCGATAAACCCGTTCGCAGCGGGTCTCGACCACTCGCTGGCCGTTGCGCTCCTGGTTGCGGCCCTGCACGTTGCGGCCGACAAGGCCGCCGGCTACCGCGCCGCCCACCGTGGCGAGCTTGCGGCCATTGCCTTTGCCGACCTGGTTGCCGAGCAGGCCGCCGACCACAGCACCGGTGGCGGTGCCGGCAACCCGGTTCTGGTCGCGCGCATTGTTGGCTACCTCAACCTTGTTGCAGACCACGCGGCTACCGTCGTTGAAGCGGCGGCCTTCATCGCGGGGGCCATAGGTCTGTGCGTTGGCGCCGGCGGAGAGAAGCATTGCACTCGCGGCAACGGCCGAGGCCAGGGTGATATGAAACTTGCCCATGTCGGTACTCCTGTTATTGGCAGCGCAGTTTTGCGCCAATGTGCGTCCAGCCTGCACCCACGCAGTGAAATCCGAGGTGAAAGGTGACTAGCGCAATTGAGCCTGCGTTCATGCAATCCGCCGTGCAGCCTGAAGCTTCCTCGGCTTGGGTGTACAGTGCGCGCCATCCTCCGTATTGAAGAGATCTGCGCATGAGCATTGATGCCGCTTTCTATCCCATTGGTACTCCCGGTAAGCCATGGGGCGAGCAGGAGCGCGCGCAGTGGCTGGAACAGCAGCAGGTGCAGCGCAGCTATGCAGATGAGGTGTTGAAAAAAATCGACGCGCTGCGTGATCGGTTTGAGGTGACGCAATACGGCGAGCTGGATTACCCATCGGGCCGTTACCCGCTGTTTGCGATCCGCAGCCAGAACTGGGACGAGGCCTTGCCGGTGATGTTGGTCACCGGTGGCGTACACGGTTATGAGACCAGTGGTGTGCAGGGCGCGCTGCAGTTCGTCGATCAGCATGCGGACAGCTATGCCGGCCGCTGCAACCTGCTGGTCGCCCCCTGCGTCAGTCCGTGGGGTTATGAGCGTATCCAGCGTTGGAATGCATCGGCGCTGGATCCGAACCGCTCTTTCGTGGACAACAGCCCGGCACAGGAATCGGCAGCGCTGATGGCCTTGGTCGCCCCCTTGCAGGGGCGTGTGCTGATGCATATCGATCTGCACGAAACCACCGACACCGACGAAACCGAGTTCCGTCCGGCGCTGGCCGCGCGCGACGGCAAGCCGTTCGAGCCGGGCGAGATTCCTGACGGCTTCTATCTGGTGGATGACACCGAGAACCGCCAGCCGCTGTTCCAGCAGGCGGTGAATGCCGAAGTCGCCAAGGTGACCCATCTGGCCCCGGCCGACGAGCACGGCGAGATCATCGGTTCCAAGGTGGTGGCCGAAGGCGTGATCGAATACCCCCTCAAGGCCCTCGGCCTGTGCGCCAGTGTCAGCGGTGCGCGCTACACGACCACCACCGAAGTCTATCCGGACAGTGCCAAGGCTACCCCGCAGCAGTGCAATGATGCCCAGGTGGCGGCGGTGATCGGCGCTCTGGATTACGCGCTGGCGCATCGCTGAGGTTTTGGCTCGGCAGGTTTGATGAAAGCCCACCCGGCGCAAGCGGGTGGGCTTTCCATTTGTGGCCTCGCCACCAACCAAAGTGGCGTCCCCGGAGCATCCGTAGCCCGGGCAAGCGAAGCGCACCCGGGAAGCACGCGCCGCAACAGCCCGAACGGGCGATCATGCACCATTGCGCTCTCTGGGCATGCCGGTAGCGCCCATGATCTTTCACATCACCACCCAGCCGCGTATGGAACATGGCGGGCATGAAAACCTCGTCCCTGCTGCTTGCAGTGTTCGCCTTGCCCAGTGGCCAGGCTCAGGCCGAAGACGCACCGGAATTCGACCGTCCAGGCATCGGCTTTTCCACCAGTACGGTTGGCAAGCGCGTCGTTGTCTGGGAGCAGGGCTTGCCCGATGCCAGCCGCGATCGCAGTGCTGGCCTGACCACCACCACATGGACCGCAGACACGCTGTTGCGGGTCGGGCTTGCCGATACGCTGGAGTTGCAGTTCGGCGCAGATAGCTGGAGCGAGCTGCGGCAGCGCGGCCCCGGTATTCGGGTGCAGGACAGCGGCGGCGGCGACGGCAGCGCGGCACTCAAGTGGGCACCAGCGCTGGTCAACGAACAGCTATCAATGGCTTTCAAAGCAGGGGCCAGCCTGCCTTGGGGCAGGGCACCGCTGGGTGATGCGGGGCATGACTACGACCTGGGCATGACGGTGGCATGGGCGCTGCCGCGCGAGAGCAGCCTGGCGTTCTACATCGACCGGCAATGGGGCGATGGTGGCAATGGCTGGTTGTTCTCGCCCAGCTATGGTTTCGCCTTGCGGCCGCAGTTGTCGGCCTATGTCGAAGCCGGCTACGGCACCGGCGCGCAGTACATGCGTGCGGCCGGTGCCGGTGTGACGTGGATGGTGGGCCCGCGCGTGCAACTGGATGCATCGTTCCTGCGCGGGCTGGATGCCGACACCACCGATTGGCAAGGCGGCGTCGGCGTGTCGATGTCCTTCGATTGAGAGCGTGGTTCAGCGATTGACCGCAGGGCCGTATACGCCGCTGTAGCCAGCTGCGCAATTACTGGTGCAGTCGCTGGTGAGCATGTTGCGCACGATTAGGCCGGCGTTGTTCTTCGAGCGGAAATGGCCGACGCCGCTGCTGGTGTCGCCGCCGCCGAAGTTGTAAGGGCTGCCATCGCTCCAATCCCAGTCGAAGCTGTAGGCGCTGCTGCCTGCGCCGATGTCGACCTGCGCATAGACATTGGTGTCGCTGTTGAACAGTGCGCCATCGGCACAGCCGGCGCTGTAGCTGGTGGTGAAGCAATGCACCTGGTCACGCGAGCCGGCGGTGATGGTGTAGAAACGGATGCCGGTGTACGTGGCCGGGAACGTGCGCAGGCTGCCGCTGCCACTGCCGGTCCAGCGGTTGTAACCGTAGTAGGCAACGCCGGTGCTCGGGTACAGGCCGAAGGTGTAGTAGTTGTACGGGAAGACATAGGCCTCGGCGTTGCAGGTAGGCGCCAGGGTCGATTGATAACCGGTGCTGCGGCAGGTCTGCAGGCCGCGCAATCCGCCAGCGATATTGATGAAGCGGCGCACGCTGCCTTGGTTGGCGTTGTACTTGATCGAGGCCAGGGCCATGGTCGCGCCCAGCGAGTGGGTGACGATGTCGACCTGGCTCTTGCCGGTATAGGCCTTGACCTTGTCGATGAAGGTCTTGATCGTCTGATAGGTGGCCGGTGCGTGGTAGTTGTACTGCGGCGCCGCGCGCTCGCTGGCGCTGAGGTAGGTGATGCCGAACAGTTCGCAGTCGTTGTAGCCGGCAGCCTTCAGTTCGGCGTAGATCGAGCGCGGCGGGGTGCTGTAGCCGGCGACTGCGCCGGCTGGCATGTCGAAGCTGATGGCGCTGTCGCCATTGCCGGGAATGAACACCACCGGAGTCTTGCTGGCGGTACAGCTGCCGCCACCAAAGCCGCCCTGGCCGACACCGGGATTGAACCCGCCAGCGTATTGGTTCGCCGTGCCGGTGCAGGTGTAACCGTTGTTGCTGCCGCACTCCAGGGCCTTGGCGCTGGTGGGTGCCAGCATCAACATGGCGCCCGCCAACGGCGCGGCCAAGGCGCTGAGCAGCCACGAGGAAGTGACGGGGACAGATCGTTTGCTCGACATCTGGCGGCTCCGGTAGGTGTGCGGGTTGATCCATGCAGCATCCGCCCGGGCCGCCGGGGCAGGCAGTGTCCTTTAGGGAAACTTGCAGTGCAGCACAGGCCCCGCGTTATCTGCGCTTGCGTATCAGCATGGCCGAGGCCTGCAGGATGGCGCGGGTCAGCAAGGCCATGGTTTTGACCTCGCCCTTCCAGTGCTGCCAATACAACGGCACGTCCTCCCAGGCGCGCGCCTTGACGTAGACCAGGCGCCCGCTCTCCAGGTGCCGGCGCACCAGTGGCAGCGGGTTCATGGTCCAGCCCAGTCCGCCGAGGTTGGCGTGGACGAAGGCGCGGGTGGAGGGGATCCACCAGGTCGGCGCATTGTGCGGCTGTTCGACCCCGGCCAGACGGCGTGCATAGCGGGCCTGCATGTCGTCCTTGCGGTTGAATACCAACACCGGTGCCTGCGCCAGCGCCTGTGCGGTCACGCCCTTGGCGAAATGCCTGGCATGGAACTCGGGGGTGCAGGTGGCGGCGTAGCGCATGCTGCCCAGCGCATGGATCTGGCAGCCCTGCACAGGCTCGGACAAGGTGGTGACCGCACCCATCACCGCGCCCTGGCGCAGCAGGGCAACGGTGTGGTCCTGGTCTTCGGTGTGCAGGTCCAGGGTGGTGGAGGTGCTATGGGAGAAATTCTGCACCGCCTCCGGGAACCAGGTTTCCATGCTGTCGTGGTTGACCGCGACCGGGATGCTGGCGCGTGGCAACTCGGCGTCGCTGAGGCCGATGCGCTCGAAGGCGTCGCGCTCGAGCAGCGCGGTCTGTTCGGCCAGCTGTACCAGCACCTGGCCCTCCGCTGTTGCCTCGGTGGGGATGGTGCGCTTGATCAGCAGTTTGCCGACCCTGTCCTCCAGCGCCTTGATCCGCTGCGATACCGCCGAGGCGGTGACGTTCAGCGACAGCGCCGCGCGTTCGAAGCTGCCTTCGCGGATGACGGCGGCCAGTGCCCGCAACTGGGCATGATCGATGCGCATATTAAGTTCTGCTAATGATGGTTAACGAAGTTTAGCTCTACTTTTCATTGCTGCATTGCGACAATTACCGCGTCCGGACGTACCGGTGGGTTCTCCCGCTGCGTCCTTCCCCCATGTAGCAAGGTTTTTCCTCATGTTTTCGGTTATTTCCGCCCAAGCTGCCGGCAGTGCCTGGCTCAGTGGTGCCGGTATCGGTATCGGTCTGTTCGCCATCGTCGGCGCGCAGAGTGCGTTCATCCTGCGCCAGGGGATCATGCGCCAGCACGTGATTCCTATCATTGCTACCTGCTTCGCCATCGATGCGGTGTTCATCATGGCCAGCGTGGCCGGCCTGCGGCAGCTGACCGCTCAGCTGCCGTGGCTGACAACCGTCCTGCTGTGGGGCGGTGTTGCCTTCCTGACCTGGTATGCGGCGCAGTCGGCGCGGCGTGCGGTGGCCGGTGGCGGTGGCATGAAGCTGGATGACAACGGCGAGCAGTCGTTGCGTGCAGCCCTGATGGCGGCGGCCGGTTTCTCGATCATCAACCCGCATTTCTGGCTGGACATGATGGTCATTGGTTCGATCGCCGACAACTTCGGCGAGTCGCGCATGGCGTTCGCCATCGGTGTGGTGACCGCCAGCGGTGTGTGGCTGACGGTGCAGGGCCTGGGCGCGCGGATGCTGGCGCCGTTGTTCACCAAGCCCTCCACCTGGCGCATTCTGGACGGCACCATCGCCGTGATCCTCAGCGTGCTGGCCTTGACCCTGGCGATCCGCGGGGTCAACTGAGGCCAGGCTTCATCCGGTCGTTTTGGGGGCGGCCGGGTCATACCCGGACCCGGTCGGATCGACGCTTTGGCAGTCGCATCAATATCGCCCGGGCAAGTGCAACACACCAGGCAGCAGAAACCTGCCGTTCTCCCAGACTGACCGGCAACAGGCCCGGGTAAGTTGTGCTTACCCGGGCTGCGGCCTTGCAAGCGTTGGCGGCTAGGTGGCCGGGTTCCAGCGTGCCGGCCACTGGAGGATGAAATCCTCCACCTTTGCCAACGGCATTGGTCGTCCAAACACATAGCCCTGGCCCTCGGCACAGTGCTCTTCCTTCAGCTGGTCCAGTTGCGCCTGGGTTTCGACACCTTCGATGGTGGTGCTGATGCCCAGCTTTTCGCACAGGTGCGATACCGCGCCGATGATGGCGCTGCCCTGGCTTTGTTCACCCAGGTCGCGGACGAAGGACTTGTCGATCTTGACCTTGTCGAACGGGAACGCGCGCAGGTAGCCGAGCGAGGAGTAGCCGGTGCCGAAGTCGTCCATCACGATCGATACGCCGGCCTTCTTCAGTTGCAGCAGCTGTGCAGACGCGGCCTCGATGTTGGTGATCAGTGCGTTCTCGGTGATCTCCAGTTCCAGCCGTGCCGGCGCCAGCCCGGTTTCTGCCAATACCTGCTCGACGCCTTCCGCCAGATCGGGCTGGGCCAGCTGCGATACCGACAGGTTCACCGCGATCTTCATCTGCTCCGGCCACTGGCTGGCATCCCGGGCGGCCTGGCGCAGCACCCATGCGCCCAGCGGCAGCATCATGCCGATGTCTTCAGCCAAGGCGAGGAACTCACTGGGTTCAAGCAGGCCACGTTGCGGGTGATTCCAGCGCAGCAGCGCTTCAAAACCGGCGACCTGGCGCAGGCGCAGGTCCACCAGCGGCTGGTAGTGCAGCTCAAACTGCTGTTGCTGCAGGGCCGCGCGCAGTTCGGTCTCCAGCTGCCGGCGGCGCTGCATGCGCGTATCCATTTCCGCCTCGAAGAAACGGTAGCAGCTGCGGCCCTCGTCCTTGGCCCGGTACAGGGCCAGATCGGCGTTGCGCATCAAGGTGTCGGCGGCGTTGGCATGGTTGTCGATCAGGACGATGCCGATGCTGGTGCTGATGGCGAACTGGTGGTTCTCCAGTTCGACACTGCGGCCCAGTTCTTCCACCAAGCGCGCAGCCAGCGTGGCGGCGGCCTCAGGCATGCGGCTTTCCGATGCCATCAGGATGGCGAACTCGTCGCCCCCCAGTCGCGCGACCAGGTCATTGCCACGTACGCAGCCGAGGATGCGCTGGGCGACTTCCTGCAGCAGGCGGTCGCCGGTGGGGTGGCCGAGGCTGTCGTTGACGTCCTTGAAGCGGTCCAGGTCGAGCAGCAACAAGGCGCTATGGTGTCCGCGACGGGCGGCGATCAAGGCCTGGTCGAGCTTCTCGAACAGCATGGTGCGATTTGGCAATGCGGTCAGCGGATCGTGCTGGGCCAGGTAGGCAATGCGAGCCTGCGCCTGCCGCCGCGCGTCCACGTCCTCCAGCACGCCGGCCCAACTGCTCAGGCTGTGGCCGATGCGGGCACCGCGGGCGCGTAGCCAGCGCCACTTCCCGTACAGATCCAGTACCCGGAACTCCACGTCCAGCGAGGCCGCTTTGGTGGCGGTGAAACTCTGCTCCAATGCGATTTCTATCTGTGGCAGGTCGTTTTCGTTGACCCGGCGCAGCCAGCCCTTGCCGAGCGCATGGTCATCGGGTTGGCCGGTCAGCTCGCGCCAACCGGTGGCCGAGAGCACCGTTCCATTGCGATCGGATTGCCACAGCACCAGAGCGCCGGCCTCGGCGACGGCGCGGTAACGCTGCTCGCTGGCCTTGAGGTCACGGGTCAGGGCGCGCGCTTCATCGGCGCTCTTCTTCAATGCATCGACAGTGCCGCTGAGGCTGCTCTGCAGGCTGCGCACTTCGCGGATGTTGGACGGGTGTGGATCGGGCAGGGGGGCGAGGTTGTCGACGACGCCATGGCTGCGCTGGACCAGGGCGCGGATCGGCAGCAGGATGCTGCGGGCGATGGCGTTGGCCCAAAGCAGGGCGATCACGGCTGCGACGATGCCACCGAGAATGATCCCGAGCAGCGGTTGTAGCCAGCGGGCCTGGAAGCTCTGTTGTGGTTCTCCCACCACCAGCGTCCAGCCCGGTGCGGCCTGCAGCCTGTGGAAGGCGAAGATCACCGGCGTGCCTTCCTTGCTGCTGGCATCGATCAGCCCGTGTTGGCCGCTGCTGCGCTGCAGCGTCCGCCAGTCGGGCACCTGCTTGCCGATGTAACGTTCCGGCGAAAGCGATCGCGCGGCAATGACGCCGTTGTTGTCGACGACCGCAGCCAGCAGCTGCTGGTCGTTGCCGCTGCCCATGATGCTGGCGATCAGGCGATTGGAGGGCTGCACCATGGTCAGGACGCGGGTGCTGCCGGGCTCCTCGAAGGGCAGGGCGATCGCCACTTCCGGGGTGCTGGTTCTGGCGTTGGTGAACAGGTTCGAGACCTGCACCTTGCCTTCGCGACGTGCGTCGTACAGCAGTCCGGTCGGCAACGTACGGGCATCCTCGCTGTCGTCCTGGATAAGTCGGATATCTGGATTCTCGCGTGCCCATGCCTGCAGCTCGGGCGCTGTCTCGCGCAACTGGGGTGCCAGCAGCGATAGCAGGCGCAGCTGGTTGACGTTGTCCTCGATGCCTTGATCCACGCCGCGCGCAAGCGCGGTGGCGGTTTCCTGCAGACGCTGCTCGGAGCTTTGGCGGTAGTCGCGCGCCGCATTCCATACTGCGAAAGCGCCGATCACCAGCAGCGGCAGCAGCGTGGCCAGAATCAGAAGGTGCAACCGGGAATGCAGACCACGGGTGCGCGGCAACGGGTCCAGCGTTGCCGATGCGTTAGTTGCCAAGCGTGAGTCTCCGGTTTCCATTCCAGCTTAGCGCATTACACCGCTTTACCTGCAGGATTGCAGGCATGGTGTGGCCCTTTCATGGCGCGAACTCCGTGTACCTGGGAGCAGGATGATGCGGGAAGTATTGCCTGCAACTGTCCGATTTCTGCCGTGCAGGACAGGTGTAGGAGGATCGGTGGATGTGTGATTTCAATCACGCTACCACGGTTCGGTTCCGCGAGCGTGCAGGCCGGCTGCGCAGCGGCCCGGGCCTGGGTATGAGGGGGGGCGTTGCGCCCCCAGGCAGCTGGGACGGTCAAGGCCGCTGTTGCCTGAACAACCACTCCCACATTGCCGGATTGCGGTAGGTTGGGTCCCAGGCGTTGTGGTGAACGTCGGGGTACTCGGTGTAGCGGAAGTTCGCGCCTGATCGCTGGCTGGCGGCGGCGATGGCGCGGTCGTCAGTGGTGGGCACCAGTTCGTCCAAGGCGCCGTGGAATATCCAGATGGGGACATGGCGCAGGCGGGTGGCGGTGCTCTGGTAGGGGTCCTGCTCCGTCGCAACCTGGTCGACCATCAGTCCGGGTCGGTCGGCACGTGGCGCGCGTAGCGCACCGCATATCGGCACCAGCGCGGCGAACTGGTCGGGGCGGGTCAAGGCCAGCTCCCAGCTGCCGTAGCCGCCCATCGAAATGCCACTGAGATAGATCCGTCGCGGATCAGCTGCGAACTCGGCGCTGGCCGCGTCCAGCACGGCCAGCGCCATGCGCGCATTGCGGCCGCGCCATTCCTCACCCTCCGGTACCTGCGGAAATACCACCAGCGCCGGGAAGGTATCGCGATTCTGCGTAAGCCATGGGCCCACGCCGGCCAGCGTTGGCTTGAGTCCATCGTCGCCACGCTCGCCCGAGCCATGCAGGAACAACAACAAGGGACGGGCGCCGGCAGCGGTTGCGGAGGTGGCCGGCACGAACACCTGATAGCGGAATTCACGGCCTTCAAAGCTCAGTTGGCGGGCAACGAACTGGCCTTGTGCCTGGGCACTGGCGTTTGCAGTTGCGGCAGGCACAGTGCTGCAGCCCAGCAGCAGGATCGACAGGAAAAGCGATGTCAGGGTACGAACCATGGTGCCGGACTCCGTTGTGAACGGCGCTAGCCTAGCGTGATTGGGCCTGTGCCAGAATGCCTGCCGAAGCATCGCTGGTGCGGTGGGAGTTATTGGAGTGGTGCATGAGGAAGGTGCTGATCGTTGTGTTGGCGACACTGCTGGCTGCTTGCAGCCAGGGGCTGAGCGGAACCTGGAGCGACGGCATGGGGCTGGTGAGCTACACCTTCGCGTCCGATGGCAAGGTCACGGTGCAGACGCTGGGTAAGTCACAACGGAGCCACTACAGGCGTGAGGGTGACAGGCTGAAAGTGGATGCGGCGGACGGCAATGGCGAAGCCTTGGAGTTCACCGTCAACGAGGATGGTTCGCTACAGGGGCCGATGGGCGTACGTCTGCACAAGCAGGAGGAATAAGCTGATTCCGTTGCCGTGTGTCCGTGCCAGCGGCTGTACGCCCGAACCCCGCCGGGTCAGGGCGTAGAGCCACCTGCGCCTATCACTTCAGCGCCACACGTACATGTAGCGCAGGACCAGCTGTGAGCCTGCGGCGCGGTTCCTGGCCAAGCCTTCGGCGTAGGCATTGCCGATGAAACGGTGCGGCCCGCCGCGCCACTGCACGCCCGGGCCGATGCCGAACAGGCGTTCCCTCGAGTCGGCTTGGGCATGGCCATTGATGCGATCCGCACTGGTCTGCTGCAGCTGATACATGGCCGCGCCCACCCGCCAGTGCGCATTCAACGCATAGGACGCACTCAGGTTGTAGTGAAATGCCTGGCCAGGTTGCACACGCCGGACCGGTTCACCGAAGGCAGTTTGCAGGCGAGTTTCCGGATCGTTGCTGCTGCCATTCCACAGATACATGAAGCGGCCACTGATTTCCCATGCGTCGCTGCCGCGCCAGGTGAAGGCGTAGTACGGATTGAAGCTGTAGTAGTCGGCGCCAGCATTGACCGTGGCATCGCGATCGTAGTGGCCAATTGGCAGCGTCACCCCCAGTGCAAGCCGTGAGTCAAGCCGCCTGCCCAGCAGGCGCTTGTCTCGCCACTGCACATAGCCGCCGATACCGGGGTTGCTGATGCCGCTGCCGCGCATGTGGGCTGGGCCAAGTTCGAGATCAAGGTCGAGCAACGGTACGATGACCTCGGCACCAAGATTGCCACCAAAGGCTTGCTGTGGACTGGTGTAGGCGTAGTGCAGGCGGGCGATCCAGAGCGCGCGATCGTAGTTGATCGGGCGCTTCTCGCCACTGGCGTCATAGCTGCGGTTGGCGTCAAAGCGGCTGTTGCTGGTCTGGAAGAAGTGGCCTATGCCGCCGCCGCCGTCCTCGAAACTGGTCGCGCCGGTATTCACCCCCGGCAGGGCGAGGTCCGCGGCGTGGACGGGTGATGCGATCAGCAGCATTGCGGTAAAAAACACAGGCAGGCGAGTGCGATCTTCCATGCTTGATGCTCCTTGTGGACGGTGGCATAGCGGTGAGGTTCGTGCTTTCGTGCGCCGTTGACTGGCAGCGATAGGGGCTTCGCAGCCTCAGGTTTTGCGGGGGGAGGTCTGCGATGTCGGCATCGCACGCGCTGTTGCGCTGCGGCGTTCGCGTAACCACAGCGCCCAGCCGCAGATCAGGATCACCAGTTGGGTGCCGATGAGTACGGCAAACCCCGCGCTCAAACTTGCATGCTGCGAGGCACCGCTGTCAGACATCAGCATCATCACCTTGCCCATCACCAGTGGCATGAACGCGGATACCAACGCACCGGTTCCGTTGGTGATGCTCATCGCGCTGGCCACGTGCTGTGGCTGCGAGTAGTACTGCACGGTGCTGGGCAAGGGCGGGGTCTGGATGCCGCAGAATACGCCTGCAACCACCAGACTCACCACCGCCAGGTACTTGTCGTTGACGTTGAGCGCAGTGAGTACCGCCATGGCAACGCCGACGCTGCCAACCACGAAGATCAGCGGTACCTGTCTGCGAGGAATACGATCGATGACAAAGCCGCTGAGCAACACGCCGACTATCATCGCGTACTGCGGCAGCGAACCGAGCCAGCCCATCTCGCGCAGGGCGAAGCCGCGTGCTTCCTTGAGGTAGGTGGGCAACCAGCTGACGCTGCCCCAGAGGTAGGCCAGGTAGGCGGCGGTCAATAGTGTGATCATCAGCAGGTGCCGTGTCTGCAATGCACCGCTGAATATCTGTCGCACCTGCGCGACCATGTCACGCACCGAGTCGAGGCGTTGCTGGTAGACCGCCAGCTTGGGCATATGGATGTAGGCAAGCACCAGCGGCAAGCCGATCAGCAGGTTGATCAAGCCAAGCACGTGGAATGCACCCTGCCAATCGAGCATGGCGATCAGGCTGCTGATCAGCGGCATGCCGATGGCCAGTCCCAGGCCCGTTCCCATGTTGACCAGGGAGTTTGGCTTGCCGTTCTCATGGCCTTCGAAGTAGGCCTTGATGTAGGAGGAGGCCAGGCCGAACAGCGGCCCTTCGGAAATACCCAGCAGTACGCGCGAGAGCAGCAGCATCGCGTAGCTGTCGAATGAAGGCGACAGCAAGGTGACACCTCCCCACAGGATCAGTCCGAGTATCAAGCTGCGACGCACTCCGAGCAGTGCCGCGCAGAAGGGCGTCAGCACGAACGCCGACAGCCCGTAGCCAACCATGAACGCGGTGCTGAGCGCTGCCTGGCTGGCACGGTCCTCGGCGACCATGCCGAAGTGCTGCAGAAACTGCATGTCCGTGACCATCAACGCGATATTCATGCGGTCGATGAATGAAATGGCGACGATCACCAGTAGCGTGGTGACGCCGAACCAGCGTGCACTTCGTGCTTGCATTGCACTTCTCCTTTGCGTTGGTGGCGCATCTCGCGTGACAGGGGAACAGCTGGCAGCTGCGTTTGTGTTGGTAGATTCCGGGCAGTGCTGCGCAAGCTGTGCGAGTTGTGATCGCATCTCGAAAGCTGTGTAGCCTTCATTTGGCTGGCGACCTCAGGTTGCCCGTGTGCTGCCGGAACAAGTGTGTTCGGGCAGTACGCCGCTGCAGCTGGCGGACTGTCTCCAGTGTGGGCAACGCGTGGTGCGCGGGCGTTGTTGGGGTAACACCGCCGCCGCAGCGCTGTTTCAGTACAGTTTCTTCTGTGGCGGACCGGAGAAGTGCAACGGCCCGATCGCATCCATATTCACTTCCACCAATGCTGGCCCGGGGTGGGCGATGGCCGCGTGCAGCACGGCATCGAAGTTGCTGCTGTCGTCCAGCTTCCACGCGCGCATGCCCATCGCTGCAGCCAGTGCATGGAAATCGGGTGCATGCAGCTGGTTGTAGTACTGGCGGTCGCCGAAGTACTTCTGCTGTATGCCGCGCATCACTCCGTAACCACCGTCGTTCATGATCAGGAACACCACGTCCAGTTGCTCCTGCACAGCGGTGGCGAATTCGCCGATGTTGAGCATCAGGCCGCCATCGCCGATCAGTGCCAGGACCTTGCGCTGCGGGTTGGCGATGGCGCAGCCGATGGCGGTAGGCAGGGCCAGCCCGATCGCGCCAGCCAGTGAATGGATGTTCTGCAGCGGTTGCTGGAAGTTAAGCAGGCGGCTGCCCCAGGTACTGCCGGACATGGTGATGTCGCGGACAAAGATGCCGTCATCGGGCAGCGCACTGCGTACCGCATCCGACAATGTTGCGTAAGGGCCAAGTTGCTCGCGCAAAGCGTACTCTGCGGCGATGGTTGCCGAGCAGATGTCGTGATCGCGTAGCGGGTCGTGCTTGGGCGTCGGCTGCAACGCATCGGCCAGCAGCCCCAATACCTGTGCGCAGTCACCTAGCACGAAGGCCTCCATCGGGTAGCTGCGGTTGCAGGCCGCGGGGTCGATGTCGATCTGCACGCGCTTGGTCGTCAGCGACAGGCTGTAGGTGGCGGTCTCGTTGCTGCGCAGGCGTGAGCCGGCCACGATCAACAGATCGCTCTCCGCCAGCAGGCGGGCGACGTCGGTGGCGTTGTGGAATGCACGCAGGCTGCGCGGGTGGCTGTCCGGCAGGATGCCGCGACCGTGGGTGCTCGATACAACCGGAACACCCAACTCGGCCAAGCGCAGCACCGCACCGGTGGCGCCTATGGCGCCGCCACCTACCCAGAGCATCGGGCGTTGGGCTTGCTGCAGTCGCGTGGCCAGGTCCGTCACTGCAGCGACATCGAGTGCGGGAATCGGCAGCGGCAGGCGTTGGATGCTGCACGGCACTTCGATCCTGGCGGCCTGTACATCGATGGGAATTTCGATGCTGACCGGCCCTGCCGGCAGGCGCATTGCCTCCTGGATGGCACGCTGGGTGATGGCGACCGCCTGTTCGGGATGCAGGATGCGGAATGCTGCCTTGGAGCAGCCGCGCAGCAGACTCATCTGGTCGCGGGTTTCGTGGATGAAGCTGGCATCGCGGTCCAGGTACTCACGTTCCACCTGGCCGGTGATATGCAGCAGTGGCGTGCCGGCATTGAGTGCCTCCATCAACGCGCCGGCAGCGTTGCCGGCACCCGCGCCGGTGCTGGTCAAGGCGACGCCCAAGCCACTGTGACGGCCGTGCCCATCGGCCATCGCGGCAGCGCCGGCTTCGCCCCGCGCGGGGACGAAGCGGATCCTGCTGCGTCGGCCAATGGCGTCGGCCACGGGCAGATTGTGGATGGAGATGACGCCAAACACGGCATTTACACCATAGGCTTCCAACACGCGGACAATGGCTTCGGCAACGGTAATGCGTTCGTTGCTGTCCATGTACTTTGGCTCCGCGTGGAGGCCTGCATCAGTGGAAGGTGTGATCTGCTCGGTTGTCATGGCTTCGCTGCTCATCGGCTCCATCCCATTGGGGTACGTTCAAGTCCCAGATAAATGCTCTTCTGCTGCATGTAGGCCAGCAGGCCCTGGCGGCCTTTTTCGCGGCCCAGTCCACTCTCCTTGAAGCCACCGAACGGTGTTGAGATGGAGAATTTCTTGTAGGTGTTGATCCACACCGTTCCTGCCTGAAGGCCTTTGGCAAGGTGCAGGGCGCGGCGGTAGTCACTGGTCCAGATACCGGCTGCCAGTCCAAACACGCTGTCGTTGGCCTGTGCGATCAAGGCGTCTTCGTCGTCGAAGGGCTGTGCGATCAGGACCGGGCCGAATATCTCCTCGCGGCAGGCGCGGGCGTTCGCGGGCAGGTCTTCGATCAGGGTAGGCAGGTAATAGCTGCCCATGTCCAGGTTGCTGTCAGCCGGGGCGCAACCGCCAAAGCGCAGGCGGCCACCGTCGCCCAATGCGGACGCTACATAAGCGGCGACGCTGTCGCGATGGGCATGGCTGATCAAGGGGCCAATGTGCACACCGTCGTGCTCGGGATGGCCAATGCGCAGGCCACGCGCAACTTCCTCCAGACGCTCGATGAAGGAGGCGTAGCGGGAGCGGTGCACAAATAAACGGGATCCTGCGATACAGGCCTGCCCTGCCGAGCTGTAGATGCCGTAGGCAACACCTTGAACGGCCAGTTCGATGTCGGCGTCGTCGAGCACGATGGTCGGAGATTTGCCGCCAAGCTCAAGCGAGGTCGGAATCAGCTTGTCGGCGGCAACATGCGCAAGATGGCGGCCGGTGCTGGTGCCGCCGGTGAAGGATATCTTGCGCACCAGCGGATGCCGGGCAATGGCCTCGCCGATGATGGAGCCTCGCCCGGGTAGCACGCTGAGCAGGCCGGCGGGCAAACCGGCTTGTTCAAACAGCCGGGCCAGCGCCAATGCTGCCAGCGGTGTTGCTTCGGCGGGTTTGAGTACCACTGCGTTTCCAGCAGCAAGGGCCGGCGCGATCTTCTGCATCTCGCTGGCAATGGGGGAGTTCCACGGCGTTATCGCGCCGATCACGCCGATCGGCTCGTAGCAGCTGAAGCTGATGAAGTCCGCGCTGCGAGGGCTGGGAAGTTCGCCATCCAGGGTTTCGCAGACAGCGCCGAAGTAGCGCGCCGTGGCTGATGCGCTGTCCACCAGCGCCCTGGATTCTGCCAGCGGCTTGCCGTTGTCTCGGGTCTGCAGGCGTGCAAGCGGTTCGCGCTGGGCGGCTATCAGGTCGGCGACGCGGTGGAGGACTGCCGCACGTTGGTGCGCCGGTTGCTCCCGCCACGCCGGGTTGCGCCACGCAAGCTCGGCACCGTTTATCGCGTACTCGACATCGTTGAGGTCGGCTGCATGCAGTTGCGCATTGATGCTCTGGTCGGCAGGGAATAGTGAGCGCATCAGCGTGCCGCCACCCTGGCGCCATTGCCCGCCCACCGGGATGTCATGTTCAATCAGCGGTGCCACGTTGTGGATGCTCATGCCAGCGGCTCCAGTAGCTGCCGGCAAGCGCGTACCGCACTGAGCGCAGCCAGCATCGATGTCTTCGGATTGCCGGGGAGCGGATGCGCGGCCAGCTCGATCGTCATCTCGCCGAAACCGCCGCGCGCATGGATGCGGTGGGTGTTGCGGCGGGTGTGTGGGTCCACCATGAGCAGCACCCGGGTCGCGTCCATGCCGATGCCATTGAGCGCGATGGTCGCAGCCACGTTCGCGTTTGCAGGGAAGGCATGTGCCGCCTCGCCGGCGGTGCCCTCGAAGAACACGGTGGGTTCGGTGACACTGTCGAGGTTGATCATCTGTTCGGCGGCCGAACCGCGCCAGCTGGCAGTTCCCTTGCGTGAGATGTAGACCACTTCGTCCAGGCCGGCTTCACGAGCAGCGGCGAGTCCATCCATGCCGGCGACGGCGCCGGAGAGCAGCTGCAGGGTCGCACCACCACTGCGAGCGGCGTGTAGCAGCTGCTGGTAGAGCGTTGTGTCGGCCAGTGCGCCTACCGAGACTACGGCCAGCCGCCATCCGCGTTGCAATGCAGGAACGCCATGCTCGGAAAGCGCTGCATGGCCGGCGCATTCCAGGACCAGGTCCGGTACCGCGTCCAACTGTTTGATATCCTCAAGCACAGCGATGCCCCGTGGTTCCAGTTCAGCGGCTATGTCTCGTCTGAACTCAGCGGGGACGATCACCCAAGCCACGCTTACGCCATCGGGCAAGCGCGCGACGACTTCACGCGCCATGGCGCCGTAGCCGATCAACAGGATGCGTTTACTGCAGGTGCGGGTCATTGCGGGAGAGCTCCTTGTGAAACCGGATTTCAGATCGAGCGGCGGCCATCACGAAACGAGGCTGTTGGGTTTGGGCCACGCGGCTGACGGCGGCTTAGACCTGGCGGTTGAAACCACCGGACACATCGATGCAGCTGCCGGTGGTGTAGGAAGCCAGCGGTGATGCCAGGAAAAGCAGGGCACGCGCGGGCTCATGCGGGCGACCCATGCGGCCCATGGGGATGCCGCGTCGCGCGGCGATACGAGCGGTCCAGTCGTTCCAGTCCAGATCGGTGTCACTGCGGCTTTCATAGCGGCGCCGCCATTGGCCGGACTCGACCATGCCCAGCAGGATGGAGTTGACCCGGATTCTTTTGGCAATCAGCTCCTGTGCCAGAGAATGGGTGAGGTTGAGCAAGGCGGCGCGGGCAGCGGAGGTGGCAATCATGTGCGGCTCCGGCTGCAGTGCCAATAGCGAGTTGACGCAGGTCACCGAGGCGCAGTCACTGACTTCCAGCTGCGGTAGGAAGGCCTGCAATGGATGCAGGACACCGAACAGCTTGAGCCGCGTTTCGTCAAGCCAATCCTCCTCGACGGTCTCGGCCAGCGAAGCTACGCGGCCCTGGCCGGCGTTATTGATCAGCATGTCGGTGCCGCCAAAGCGCGCATGCACCGCATTGGCGAAGTCGTGCATGGTGGCGCGGTCGAGAACATCGCCGCTGTAGGCCAGCAGCTCGGCATCAGGATACTCACGGCGGAGCTTGCTTTCGGCCTCTGTCAGTCGTTGCGCGTCACGGCCGCAGAAGGCCACGCGTGCACTGTGCGCCAGCAGCAGGCGGACGGTCTCCAGTCCAATGCCGGATGAGCCGCCGGTGACTACCGCAGTGCGTCCCTGGACTTCGAATTTCATGGTGTTCCTTTGGCAAGGGGTATGCCGCGCGCGGCTTCCAGCACGGTTTTGGCGAAGGACGCAGGAGCGTCCAGGTAGCAGGCGTGGCCGGCACCCGGCAGCAAGCGCAATGGGGCCTTGAGGCGTAGTGCCAGAGCGCTGACGTCAGCCGGTGGGGTGATCTTGTCCATGTCACCGCTGACCACACGCGTGGTGCCGGACCACTTCGTCAGATAACGCCAGATGTCATCGTGAGCCAGCATTGCGCAGGCCTGCCCGAAGCCGGCTGGGCGCAGGCGCCGCATTGAGTCCTGCACGGCCGACAGGGCTTCAGCGGCGGGATGCGGGCGCAACAGACCCGGGGCACGTTGCAAGGCGTACTCCTCAGGGCCCAAGTTGGCCAGCAGTTGTACCCGCTCACTGCACGCACGCGTGCGTGCAGCCGCGGGTGCATTGGCATAGCCTTGGGCGGGATCTGCAAGCAGCAGCACATGCACATGCTGCGGATGGGCGGCCGCATAGGCGGCTGCCATCATTGCTCCCAACGAATGCCCGACAAGTACGAACCTGTGCAGACCAAGCGCATCCACAAGACCGTGCAAAGCATTGGCATAGTCGCTTGCCTTGGGCTGCGGTTCGGCCAGGGCATCACTATCGCCGTAGCCTGGGGCATCCCAGGCAATGACCCGTACACGCTGCGTCAGCAGCGTCGACAGCAGCTGCCATGATCCAGCGCCGGAACCAATGCCATGCAGCAATACCACCGCGGGCCCACTGCCGCATTCGCGAAAGCTGATTCTGCGTCCTGCCACGATCTGGCAGCGTTGCTGCCAGTGCAGCGACTCGCTGGGCGAGGCGATACGGGATGCGCTAGCTGACATTGCTGTTGGCCTCAGTTGCGCTTGATCTTGGACAGCGGGTGATCCACCGGATAGGTCGGTATGCGCGGTTTGGGCGAGCCCAGCATCACGCACATCAGGGCTTCTTCCTGGCCGTGGTTGAACAGGCCGCGGTAGATGCCCGGCGGGATCGAGATGAGGTCGCGCTCGGTCAGTTCGGTTTCGAAGCGTTCGCCGTTTTCCTCCAGCGTCAACATGATCTTTCCACGCAGTATGAAAAACACCTCTTCGACATCATCGTGCAGGTGCAGCGGACCTTCGCACTGGGCTGGGAGCACCATCGTCGAGAATGTGAAGCTGTCCGAAGGGACGGTGTTGTTGTCCGCGCCAACGCCGGTTGCACCGGTACCCATGTAGCGCATCTGTGCACGCCGGTACTTGGGGTCGAAATCGGCCTGGAACTTCAATGCGTCCCAGTCATAGCTGCGGCTCTGGTAGCGCGCGATACGCGGCTGCATGCGCTCATCAAGACTGACGGTGCTCTGTGCGCGTATAGCGACGTCTGGCTTACTCATTGTCGATCTCCATGTCATTCAACAAACGGTGGCCGGCATGTCGTCGTCGGAGGGTGCCGGGTTCTCCCAGCGCTGATCGCTGGGCAAAGCGCTGCCGGGCCCGCTGTGCGCGAGCACGTCAATAGGTGTTGTTCGACGGCGGCGCGCGGTCAGCGCAACGTCATCAAGTCATAGTTCGGGTTGGCCAGGTCACTGGCATTCAATGGGCGTGAGGTTGCCATCCAGCGTCGCCCGAGCTTGATGGCGCGCGGGTCGCTGAAGGCGACCATGTGTTGCAGACGACTCTGCTTGTCAAGTTGGAAGTAGATGTCCCGGCCATCGGCGCTGGCGCGGTGAACGCTGATGTTGTGCTGCGAGTGCAGGCCGAGGATCTGGATGTTCATGCCGTGCTGATCGGACCAGAGCCAGGGAACGTCGTCGTAATTTGCGTCCAGACCCAACAGGCCGCGGGCCGAGGCAATGCCCTGGTTCTGCGCGTTGGCCCAGGACTGCACGCAGAGCCCGTGTACCGGATGCTGGGCAACATCGCCTGCTGCGTAGATGGCCGGATCGCTGGTGCGGCCACTGCCATCCACGACGATGCCGTGGTCGACCTTCAGGCCAGCCGCCTGTGCCAGCTCGGTATTGAGTTGTGCGCCAGCGCCAACCAGTACCGTGTCGTAGACAAGTGCATCGGCTTCTGTGCGCACCTCCACACCCTGAATTGTTTGCGTGAGAGACAGATCGCCGCATTGCAGTCGCAAGGTGATGTCCTGCTCGCGATGCAGGCTGGCCAGACGCTCGGCAACGTCCGCACCTATGCTTCGACCACACAAGTGTGTTCCGCGCTCGTAGATGACGACTTCGATGCTGCGCGTACGCGCCATCGCTGCAACTTCCAGTCCAATCCAGCCGCCACCAACGATGGCCATGCGCCGGCAGCTGTGCAAGCGCTGGCGCAGCAGGAGTGCATCATCTGCGCTGCGTAGCACGACGACGCCTTCAAGCTGCGCCCATTGGGGATCAGGCAGGCGTGGGCGGCTGCCGGTAGCAAGCAGGAGCCGGTCGTATGGCAGTGAAGTTCCGTCATCCAGAATCACGTTCTGCGGCTGCCGTTCGATGACGCAAGCGCGACGCGGTCGGTGCCAGTGCAGGTTCAGCGCGTCAATCGTGTCCTGTGGGAACAGACGCAACTGCGCCGGCTCGCGCTCACCGCTCAACACATCCTTGGACAACGGCGGGCGCTCGTAGAAGTCGTGCGGTTCATCGGCGACCACACTCAGGCGCTGGGCATAGCCCAGGTCCCGCAGCGTCTTTGCTGCCCAACCCGCTGCCTGGCCGCCGCCGACGATGACTATGTCGCGAATAGTGTTCATGCGACGGGCACTTCCCTGGCGCGGAGTTGGCGGCGGGTGTTGGCATCAATGCCGCCTTCGACTGCCCACTCGGTGAATGATTCAACCGAGTGTTGCAGTTCGCGTGGCGTCCACGCTTCGGTCAGGTGATCTTCATTGGTGTAGAACTCGAAAGCGCCGCCGGTTGGGCTGCGCACATACCAGAAGTAAGCAGAGGAGATCGGGTGTCGGCCGGGGCCGAGGAAGGTAGCCCAGCCAGCACGGCTCATCGCCAGTCCGCCGCCGAAGACTTCCTGGATGTCGCGCACGGTGAAGGCGACATGATTGAGCCCGCGCGCCTTGCCCGGGCGGTGCAGCAGGAACAGGTCATGGTGGCCGGCGCGGGCGGAAACGCGCAGGAAAACGCCGCGGCCGACATAGCGGTCGGAGACCTGGAAGCCAAGTTTCTCGCGGTAGAAACGCTCCACGGACTCAAGTTCATCGACGAAGAACACCGCATGACCGATGCCAATTGGCGTTGCTCTCTCGTATACCGGGCTGGGTTGATCCACGCGCCGCACATCCCCCCATTGGTTGATCGGTGGCGAGGGTTGCAGTTCCACCGGACGTCGGGTGCTGAGCCGGAACTGCAGGGTCATGCCATTGGGGTCACGACAGCTGACACCTTCGGCATCAAGCGAGTAGCCCGGTTGCCCAACCAATGCTTCGGCCAGGTGCTGCAGGGCTGTTGCGGAGGCGACACCCCAGGTTACCCTGCGCAGGGTGGATCCAGGCTCGATGGCCTGGGGCAGCCTTGGATCGTCCAGCGGGTAGAGCGTTACCCGTGAGCCGTCCAGTGTTTCCACGCTGTGGCAGCCATTGCTGCAACGCGCGGAGGCGACTGGACTCAGGCCGAAATCGTTGAGGAAGCGCTCGCAGTCCGCAAGGTTCTCGACTCCAAACTCGTATTCTTCAATACCGATGATCTGCATGACTACCATTCCAAAGGGTGGTGACGGGGCGGTGAGGCCAGCGTGACAGGCAAACGGCGACAGCTATGGGTATCGGTTGGATCCAGCATCGATCCAGCTAGGACGCGTGCAGGAATCCCTCGATTTCGAGCGCGGCTTTCTTTACCTGCATGCTCAACGACAGCTTCAGGTCCGGTGGCAGCACCGAGCGCGGAACCATTACGCTGATCGAGGCCAGTACGTTGCCTTCGCGATCACGTAGCGGATAGGCCACCGATGACACGCCGGGTTGATAGAACGACTCGCTGATGGCGTGGCCGCGAGCGCTGTCGGTGCCAAGCAGGTCGATCAGTTCCTGCGGTGTCTTCGGGCCCTGCTCGGAGGTGAAAGAAAAATTTGGCTCCGGGAACAATGTGCTTACCTCCTGCTCTGGCAGGGACATCAGCAACACCCGGCCGATGGCGGTGCAGTGCGCGGGAAGGCGGGTGCCGACGCCGACGCCCGAACCGATCTCGCCGACCGCGCTTGCCCGCGCGACGTACACGATGTCGCGCCCATCCAGCACGCACAGGTGCGCGGAGTAGCTGCTCGTGTCGCGCAGGCGCTGTATCACCGGCTGGCCGATCTGCACGATGTCCATCGATGACAGATAGTCAAAGCCGAGGCGCAACACGCTGATGCCCAAGCTATAGCCGCCGCTGGCGGTATTGCGGGTGAGGAAACGCATCTGTTCCAGTGTCTGCACCGTGCGGTACACCGAGGCTTTGGGTAGCCCAGTGCGCTGGCAGACCTGGGTGAAGCTGAGTTCACCTCGGTTCTGGCCAAACAGCAGCAGCATGTTCAGGCCCTTCTCCAGCGCCGGCACCATGTAGCGGTTCTGTTCTTTCAGCGATGTTGCCTGGGGCGATAACATTTCCGCCATCCTTCTAGTTGAAAACAAAGCCGCCGTTGACGGGCAGGGTCTGCCCGGTGACGAAATCAGAGAGGTTTGAAAGCAGGTACAGCACCGTGCCGTCGATGTCGGCCGGGAACTGCGCGCGTGGCAGGCTGCGGCCGTTCTGGTACAGCGCGTGACGTTCAGCCGGGACGTACTCGGTGGCCTCGCAGCGGGTCAGGCCCGGCGCAATCGCGTTGACGCAGATGCCGTCGGCACCCAGCTCGCGCGCCATGGATCGGGTCATTGCCAGTACGGCGCCCTTGCTTGCCACATAGGCCAACAGACGCGGTGCACCCCATAGGGCGGTATCGGACGCGAGCATCACGATCTTGCCGTTGCCGGATGCACGCAGATGGGGCAGGGCGGCGCGACTGACCAACCAGGTACCACGGACATTGACCTGCAGCGTTCGATCCCAGACCTCGGTCGCCAGCTCGTCCATCAACGGCCCGCCTATGCCGGTGGCAATGGCGGCGTTGTTGACCAGGCCGTCAATTCCACCCATCAGTCGCGCGGCCTCGGCGACGGCGGCGTCCACGGACGCGGGATCGGCGAGGTCGATCGCCACCGCATCAGCCTGCGCGCCTTCCGCGCGCAACTGCTGCAGCGCGCCGCTGGTATCCAGTACGTCGGCCACCACTACCCGCGCACCGGCGCGGGCAATTGCCGAGGCGAAGCTCAGGCCCAAGCCGCGTGCGGCGCCGGTGACCAGTACCTTGCGTCCGTCCAGCAAGAGGTGTTTGACGACAGCCTTGCTCATGCGTGCGCTGCCTCGTTTGCAGCGGGTGCCAGCGCCGACTGGTGGTCGAGCTGGCGCTCTGCCATCTTCTGCATTGCGCGGCGCACCCGGGTCAGCCCGGCATCATGCGCATAGAGGAACTCCTGGTTGCGTGCCCCGGGAGCGAGGTTCTCCAGAATCAAGCGATCCTGCTCCAGCACGTCCCAGTGCAGTTGCTCCAGGCGCGTGCGGTACATGAAGCGCCAGACATCGCGCTGCCACCCCTGCACCTTGCGGATCCGCCAGAAGAAGACCCGGCAATTGGCCTCGTCCACGGGCACGGTCATGCCCACGATCCAGAACGGACCACCTGGCCCGAACTGCGCTCGATAGGGGATGGATAGACGCAGCCAGAACGCGCCGCTGTGACCAAATTCGACCCAGTCGAAGTTGACGCCGCGCTGGCCGGTTTTCTCGAAGATGAAGCCGGTGTTGGTGGGAACCACCTGCATTTCGGCGCTGCGGTCGCCTTCGGCCATGGAGTGTGAGGCCGCGTGCAGGTAGGCACCGTGCATCGGGTCCATGACATTGTCGATCGCATACTGGTAGCCGCACTGCCAGCCTGCGGTGCACAGGAAGTTGCTGTACTGGGCGCCGTCCTCCAGTTCCTCAGGCAGGAGCAACGGTGGCACCTCGGCCTGCGGATCGAGGGCGAAGTACAGGAAGATCGCGCCATGCCGTTCCTGCACCGGGTAGCTGCGCAGGCACTGGCTGCCTACCAGCGGGCAGGCGCTCACCGCGGGTACATCCCTGACCGTGCCGCTGCCATCGACCTCGACGCCGTGATACCAGCAGGCAATGCGTTCGCCCAGGTTCCAACCCATCGATAAACGTGCGCCGCGGTGTGGGCAGCGATCTTCCAGTGCATGCACGCGGCCGCCGTGATCGCGCCACAGCACGATGTTTTCACCCAGGCGGGTGATGCCCAGCGGGGCATTGGATACTTCCCAGCTCGCGACGACCGGGTACCACAGTTCGCGCAGGCCGCGGCGCAGGTGCGCTTCAATCGCTGTCTTGCTTGCCATCAATGCTCCCTCCCAGGATGCGTTGCGTGTGCAGGATCAATAGCCCAGAGCGGCAAAGGCTTTATGGAACGAGACTTCGGTCCAGGCTTTGCCGCCGGAGTCGTAAACGCCTAACTCGTTGAGCTGCTGGACCAGATCGGCGACCTCGCTGGCACCGTTGCTGAAGGCTTGCTCAAGCGCGTGTACGAGCCGCAGTTCGTGCTCGTTGGCAGCACGGGTACGGGTCTGCCAGACGATGTTGTCGTAGCGGCCGGGCTGCTCGATGGTGCCTGCGCCCGGATCATTGGTAGGCAGCGGCTTCTGCCACTGCTTGAGCTGCGGATTGAAGTCGAGTTGCATACTCATGCGACGTGCTCCAGGCCCGCGTCGATGCTGGACAGATCGATCTGTATGTCCTCGCCCTGCATCCGCAACGGATAAGTGCGCAGGTCACGGCCGCCAGGTTCGCGCAGGCAGCGGCCACTGCGAATGTCGAACACCGCCTCATGCAGTGGGCATTCGACCTTGCCGTCTTCAACGAATCCCTGACTCAGCAGGGCATAGGCATGCGGGCAGACATCTTCCAGGGCGTAGTAATCGCCATTCACCAGGAATATGCCGATTTCCTTGCCAGCGACCTTGGTCGCGAAGGGATATTCGTCGCGTACCTGCGACTGATTACAAACAGTTTTCCACGTCATGTTGTTCTGCCCGCTCATCGGTGTTGAGGGTGAGGTTTTATATTTGAAACTAAATCTCATTACAGAAACTACAATTCAACATAGCAGTCACTGGTTTGGCTGCAATAAGGAAAGTGGCCGTTTACATGTGCTGGTATTCACAGATTCGATACTTGGCGTGTTTTATTTACTTTGAATTTGCGAAGTGGGTGGTGTGTGCCCCGGAGGCTGGCAGCATTGGTTTGACTGGTGAAACTAAATCGCCATTCATATGCCTTGATTCAAGAGGTTCTGCCCTGTTTTGCGTGTTACAAGGCGCCCGTTTGTATTGCGTATTGCGCGCGTGCTGGAACCCAGGGGGCTGGATGCTGGAGGTGCGTATTGGTGATCCTGCGTAGTGCTGGGGAATATCGGTATGGCTGGGTCGGTAAATGACCAAGGCTGCGCAATGTGGGCGCCTGATGGTTTTGAATGAGAACCAATCTGTTCGGTTGAATATAGAATTGGTTATTGCCGGGTTTCTTTGGGATTTGTCTTAAAAGGGGTGGGCTTGAGTAGAAACTGGAGTGGGCTTGGCAGTGTTGTTTTATTCATTCTTGTACTCGCGGCGGCGGTGGGCGCTAAAGGAAGTCGGTTGCGAGCCGATATATAGGGCAGTTCTCCGCGCGGACCCTATCTGTTTCTCTCATGGTGATTATTTCGGCAGTGCTTGCAGCGGTTGTGGTCGGAGGCTTGGTCTGGCTCTGGCTGCGCGGCAATGACGAATCGGCGCAGCCGCAGCGACGCGCGTATTCGATTCCGGCTGCGGGGAAGGACGGCGCCGTGTCCGAGGCCCGCCCGCTGGTCTGCACCGAAGATCTGCAGAGGCGATTTGTGCTCGCTGCGCTAGGGAGCGCCGATGCAGGGGCCGATGAGCTGCGGGTGCAGCGGGCGGTGGTTGATGATGTGGTGGCGGCATTGAGTCGTGCCGACATGTCTTCGCGCTACACGCCACGGCGGCCGAACCTGCTGCCGCAGCTGATCCAGAGCGTCAATGACAGCGCCGCCTCGTCGCGTTCAATCGCCCGCATCATCGGTAGCGATGCGGTATTGGCAGCCACGCTGCTGCGCATCGCCAACAGTTCACTCTATCGACTGCAGCAGCAGGACGTGCAGAGCATTGAGCGGGCGGTGACCCTGATCGGCAACGATGGTATCCGCCAGATCATTTCCGCTGCGCTGGTACAGCCGGTGATGGAGTCGGCCAGGGGAGAGGACGCAGAGTTCGCACGGCTGCTGTGGGAGCACACCTTGCGGGTGTCACTGGCTGCGGCCGATCATGCGCGCAGTGTCGAGCACGAGGACGGGTTTGCGGCACAGTTGGCTGGTTTGCTGCTGGGGCTTAGTGCGGCCATGGCGATGCAGGCAGCCGCAGACGTGCTGGCCAAACCGCCGTTACGCATGCGCGAGCCGGGAACCCTGCTGGAAGTGCTGGCGCGGTGCCGGGTACCTACCGCAGTGCGGATTGCCGAACACTGGAAGTTGTCGGCGCCCATCGTGCAGGCACTCAAGCAGGTGGATGCAGGTGCAGCGACAGGTTTGGCGCGGTCATTGCAGGTTGGTCAACTTGCGGCCAGCGCGGCAATGCTGCATGCGCAGGGTTTGATGAGCGAGGCAGATGCCTGCGCGGCGCTCGCCGTGGAGCTACCCGAGCATGTGGCGATGTGGCTATGGAAGCGCATGCACCAGGCTGATGGCGTGCAGGAATGAAGTGTCCAGGCGAGGGCGACGCGGGCTGGGGCGGCCTCTCCGTCGGTCGCAATGCGGTTGCTGCTATCCGACATGGCATACAACCGCGGGTCCAGTAACGTAACCCGGGTAAGCGCAGCCCACCCCGGTGGCGAGGACTTGGTGATCTGTCAGGCTTTCCGCCATCGGCCTTGGTGCCCAGCGCTTGCTCGGGCTACGGTTGGGCGGATATCGCGTAGTGTGTCGATGGCGTGGTTCAGAGCTGCGACTCCAACGGCAGCCAGCTGATCATGCGCGTGCTGGTGCGCTGCATGAGGCTGGTGTCCGGTTCGGTACGCAGGCTGATTGGAGGGGTATTGTTGCGGTCCAGCCAGCGCAGTTCGTGGTCCTTGTTGAGATAGACCCAGTAGCTGAGCTCTGCACTGGATAGGCGCAGGTATTCCTGCTGCAACCGCGCGGCCAGCACCGGGTCATCGAACAGCGCGCCCATTTCGGTATTGAGGTAGGCCGAGCGCGGGTCGAGGTTGAACGAACCGACGAAGCCGCGGCGATCATCAATGACGAAGGCCTTGGTATGCAGGCTTGCACCGCTGCTGCCGAAGGTGGATGCCTTCTCGATGTGGTCACGGGCCTTGAGTTCGTACAGCTGCACGCCGCCAGCCAGCAACGGGCGCCGGTAATGCATGTAGCCGCTGTGCACGGCGGCTACGTCGTTGGCCGCCAGCGAGTTGGTGATGATGCCGACCTGCACGCCGTTCTCGGCCTGCTGGATCAAGCCCTTGGTGCCGACCGCACCGGGCACGAAGTAAGGCGAGATCAACAAGGACTTGTGTTTCGCGCTGCCCAGTACCTCTACCAGCCGGGTGACCAGCCATTGGCTGCTGTCGCCACCACTGGGCTTGCGAGGGGGATCGGAGTGGATGCTCACGCCGTCGGTCCAATGCAGGTCCAACTGCTTGCTGAGATAGGCATCGGTGAAATGCGCTCGCACGCGCTGCAGATAGGGTCCGGCTTCCTGTTGGCGGGCGTCCAGCTCGGCCTGGCTGATGAAGTTGGCCATCTGCTGGTCGGTGCTGTAGTGCAGGGCTGCAATCGGCACCACGGCGTCGCTGTTCCAGAAGTCATCGAATACCGTGCTGGCTTCGCTGGCGACCGGGCCGGCGAGCAGCAGGTCGAGGTCGCGGAAATTCACGTCCGGGCGTGCATCGAAGTATTCCGCGCCGATATTGCGGCCGCCGACGATGGCGACGCGGCCATCGGCGATCCATGCCTTGTTGTGCATGCGGTGGTTGATGCTGAAAACCCGCTGCACCATTTCGAGCAGGCGCCACAGGCCATCGCGGTTGCGGAATGGGTTGTACAGGCGGATCTCGATGTTGGGGTGATTGTCCAGCGCCAGCATCTGCGGGTCCAGGCCGGCGGCATTCATGTCATCCAGCAGCAGGCGCACGCGCACGCCGCGTTCGGCGGCCTGGTAGACGTCATGGGCGAGCAGGTGGCCGAGCATGTCGTCGTGCCACATGTAGTACTGCAGGTCCAGGCTGCGTCCGGCCTGGCGGGTGATGATGGCGCGTGCGGCGTAGGCTTCGAGCCCGTCGGAGAGGTAAACCGCGCCGCTTTTGCCCGGATGTTCGGCCAGCAGCGGTCGCAGTTGGCGGTCGATCAAGGTCTGCTGTGCCTGCAGCGGCAGGGCGTGTGAAGGCGCACCGACTGCCTTCGGGGTGAGGTGGTCGCCGAGCAGCAGGCCGCTGCCCATCAACAGCAGCACAAAGGCCAGCAGATAGGCCAGGAACCGCAGCAGGCGTCTGGGGCGATGCTTGTTTTCCATGGGCGCATCCTAGCGGTGTTCGTGATCAGGCGTCAGTTTGTCCTGATTCCATGACGTTCCGGGGGTGCGGGGAGCGCCCCCGTTGGGCGAGAATCGGGGTTTGCGTTTGCCGCGAGCCCTGTGATGACCGAACGTTCTTCCTCCTTCCGAGCGCCCAGTCTGGTGCTGCAGATTGTCATTGGCCTGATCGCCGGCATCGTGCTGGCGATGGCCTGGCCTGCCGCTGCCACCGCTGTCGGCCTGCTCGGTACGGTATTCATTTCCGCGCTGAAGGCGGTTGCACCGATCCTGGTGCTGGTGCTGGTCACGGCCTCCATCGCCAATCATCAGCAGGGGCAGAAGACCCATATCCGGATGATCCTGGTGCTGTACATGATTGGCACCCTGGCCGCGGCCATGGTTGGCGTGGCGGCCAGCTTCCTGTTCCCCAGCACGTTGACCTTGAAGACGGTTGAAAGCGCCATGAGCGCGCCGGGCGGCATAGGCGAGGTGCTCAATACCCTGCTGATGCAGATCGTCGACAACCCGGTGCACGCACTGCTCAACGCGAACTACATCGGTTTGCTGGCCTGGGCGGTGGGTCTGGGCCTGGCCCTGCGCCACGCCAGCCAGACCACGCGCAACCTGGTCAGTGATTTCTCCGATGCCATCACCTGGGTGGTGCGGTTGGTGATCAAGCTGGCGCCGCTGGGCGTGTTCGGTATCGTTGCCTCGTTGTTGGCCGAGTCCGGTCTGGGCGCATTGAAGGACTACCTGCATCTGCTGGCGGTGCTGATCGGCGCGATGCTGTTCATGGCCTTCGTCGGCAATCCGCTGATCGTGGCCGTGGTGACCCGCCGTAACCCTTATCCCTTGGTGCTGCGCTGCCTGCGCGAGAGCGGTATCACTGCGTTCTTCACCCGTTCCTCGGCGGCCAATATTCCGGTCAACATGGAGTTGTGCCGCAAGCTCGGCCTGCATGAGGACACTTATTCGGTAGCGGTGCCACTGGGCGCGACCATCAACATGGCCGGTGCGGCGATCACCATCTCCGTGTTGACCCTGGCGGCGGTGAATACCCTGGGCTACGCGGTCGATGTGCCGACCGCGCTGCTGCTCAGCGTGGTTGCCGCTATTGGTGCCTGCGGCGCCTCCGGCGTGCCGGGTGGCTCGCTGTTGCTGATTCCACTGGCCTGTGGCCTGTTCGGCATCTCCAATGAAGTTGCCATGCAGGTGGTCGGCGTCGGTTTCGTTGTCGGCGTGGTGCAGGATTCGGCTGAAACCGCCTTGAATTCGTCCACCGACGTGGTGTTTGTCGCGGCGGCCGAACAGGCACGCGGGCGCGCCTGATGGCAATGGCCGGGCGCGTCACGCCAGCGGTACGCATCGGCGTTTCGATAGCGATTGCGACCGGTCTGTATGGCATCTCGTTTGGTGCGTTGGCGGTGGCGTCGGGTTTCAGCGTGGCGCAGACCGCCGCGCTGAGCCTGTTGATGTTCACCGGTGGCTCGCAGTTCGCCTTCATCGGCGTGATTGGTGCTGGCGGCGCAGGCGCGGCGGCGTTCGGTGCCGCCACCTTGCTGGGTATCCGCAACGCGGTATATGGCGCGCAGATCAACCGCATGTTGCGCCCGCGGGGCTGGCTGAGGCCGCTGGCGGCGCAGGTCACCATTGATGAATCAGCGGCTACCGCCGCAAGCCAGACGGAGCCGCAGGAACAGCGTCGCGGCTTCTGGGTAGCGGGGCTGGGCGTTTACCTGTGCTGGAACCTGTTCACCCTGCTTGGCGCATTGCTTGGCAATGCGTTGGGTGACCCGCGCCAGTGGGGCTTGGATGGTGCGGCTGTGGCGGCCTTCCTGGGATTGCTGTGGCCGCGACTACGTTCACGCGAGCCGGTGGCGATTGCCGTGGTCTGTGCCTTGGTGACGGTGCTGGCGCTGCCGTGGGTGCCGCCGGGGGTGCCGATTCTCCTGGCTGCGGCAGTGGCCGCGGTTTGGGGCTGGTTTGGGCATGGCCCGGCGGATGAGGGGTTGGAGCCCGATGTCGCGCCCAAGGTCGACGTCGCAACCAAGGTCGAGCAGGAGTCGGCGCCATGACGCTGTGGGCGTGGATCGTCTTGGGCTGCGCTGCCGCGTGGGCGATCAAGTTCGCTGGCTACCTGGTGCCACTGCGCTGGCTGGAATCACCGCGCATGAACCGCGTTGCAGGCTGCCTGACGATAGGCCTGCTGGCCTCGTTGACCGCGATGAACACCGTGTCGGCCGGGCAGGGGCTGGCCTTCGATGCGCGCATTGGCGCGTTGCTGGCCGCGGCGGTCGCCCTGATGCTGCGGCTGCCGTTTCTGCTGGTGGTGATTGTGGGTGCGACGGCCGCGGCACTGATCCGACTGCTGTGAACCAGCTGGCGGCTGTGGGCGCGGCGGCGCCCCCCCACCCCCGGCGTGGGGCCCGCGCCGGTGGCCCTCCAAAGCCCAAAAGGTTGTGGCGGTGTTTTTTGTGGGCGGTTTTTTTCCCACGCTGGGGGGTTTTCCCCGCCCCCCACAAAACTGCAGGTGCAGGACGCTGCCGCTGCTGCAAAGCCCAGGCTGGCCTTGGCCTAGAACTTCTGCTCGGCTGCCAGGTAGCGCCACTGGCCTTCGGGCATCTTGCTCAGGCCGATGCGGCCGATGCGCAGGCGACGGATCTGTTCGGCCTTGAGGCCAACCTGGATGCACATGAACTGCAATTGGCCCGGGCGCACGTCCTTGATCGCGAAACGCAGGCGCTGCTCGCTTTGCCAGCTGATCTTGGCCTGCGGCAGGCTGCGGCCTTCGTAGACCAGGCCATGGGTGAGCCTGGGCATCGCCCACGGGGTCGGTTCGCCACTGACCTCGACCACGAACTCCTGTTCCAGGCTGGCGCCGGATTCCTGCAGGTGGCGGCGCACGCGCCAATCCTGGGTCAGCACGACCAGGCCGCTGGCGGCATCATCCAGCGGCATCAGGTAGTCCAGGCGCTGGAAATGACGGCGCAGCGAACGGATGCCGGAGGCGTCGTCGGCAAAGCGGTTGTCGTCTGCCAGCAGCGCGAACAATTGTTCTGCGGTACAGCCGGCCGGCTTGTTGATCAGGAAGGTGGCGGCTTCAGCGGCTTCGGTGCTGCCTTCGGCGGCCAGGGTGATGATTTCCTCGCTGACCATGGTCTGCGGGGTTTCCACGACCACGCCATTGACGCTGATCCAGCCGCCTTCGATGTACTGCTGGGCCTGCGAGCGCGAGCACTGCAGCTGCGCGGCAACGCGCTTGTCGAGACGGATCGGGGTGTTCATGGCGGCTATGGGTTCTACGAAGGGCGGGGAGTGTAGCGCTGTGGCGAGGCCGGGGCGATGATCGGCTCAGTCGGGTTCATGTTCCAAGGCGGTCAGGTACAGGCGCAGGTCGAACTCCAGCTGGTGGTAATCCGGCTCCATGTGCAGGCACAGCTGGTAGAAGGCCTTGTTGTGGTCGGCTTCTTTGATATGCGCCAGCTCATGCACCACGATCATCCGCAGGAACTCGGCCGGGGCCTCGCGGAACACGCTGGCAATGCGGATCTCGCGGCTGGCCTTGAGCTTGCCGCCATGGTTGCGGGAAATGGCGGTGTGCGTGCCCAGCGCGTGTTTCACCACCTGCAGCTTGCCGTCATACAGCACCTTGCCCAGCGGCACCGATTGGCGCAGGTGGCGCTCCTTGATGGCCTGCACGTAGTCGTAGAGCTGGCGGTCGTTGCGCACCGGATTGGGCTCGGCGTAGCGCTTGCGGACGGCCTCGCCCAGCTTGCCCGCGTCCAGCAGCTCGCGGGCGCGCTGCTGCAGGTGTTCGGGATAGCCATTCAGGTATTTCAGCGGAAGCATGGGCATTTGGGCGGGACCGGGCAGGCCGCTATGATGGCAGCCTCGGCAACAGAACCATGAACAACGACGATGGCAAAGGGTAATCCACTGCAGGAACAGCTGCTCAAGGCTGGCCTGGTGAAGAAATCGCAGGTCTCGCAGGTGGCGCGTGAGCAGGTCAAGGCGCGTCACGGCAAAGGTCCGGTCAACGCGACCGAAAGCCAGCGCGAGGCCGATCGCGCCCGTGCCGAAAAGGCCGAGAAAGACCGCCAACTGGCCGCCGAGCACAACGCCCAGCGGCGCGCCGACGAACTGCGCGCGCAGGCCCGGCAGATCATCGCCGACCGCAAGCTGCCCCGCGCCGGCGAGCTGGAATACCGTTTCAACGACGGCGCAGTGATTCGCACGATGCTGGTCACCGAGGCGCTGCGTACCCAGCTGGCCAATGGCGCGTTGGTGATCGCCCGGCACGGTGACAGCTTCGAGTTGCTGCCGCGCATGGCGGCGGAGAAAGTACGCGAGCGTGACGCCAGCCTGATCGTGCTCGACCACGGCCAGAGTGCGGACACGCCGATTTCCACCGGCAACGCCGAGGATGACGCCTACTACGCCCAGTTCCAGGTGCCAGACGACCTGATGTGGTGAGAGGTTGGTTCGCGCGGCTTGGCGCGGGCCGGCGCCCGCAGTGAGCGGGTAGCAATATGCTGGCGGATCCTGTTCAGGCAGCTGTACGTCTGGCCGCCAGCCCTTGAATTGTGTCCACGGAGGCGGCAGTTTGCCTGTGTTGCTGTACGTGGAGGCAGGACATGGCTACCGGTTGGGCGGGTGATACCGCCGTTCAGGATCAGATTGATGCCACCGTCGAGGACGCGATCAAGCGTGCGCGCAGCCGCATGCCCAGCGGACCGGGGCTGGAACATTGCGAAGAATGTGATGCGCCGATTCCAGAAGCACGGCGCAAGGCCGTGCCCGGCGTGAGGTTGTGCATTGCCTGCCAGCAGGCGCAGGACGAGGACGAGGCGTTTGCCGGCTATAACCGGCGCGGCAGCAAGGACAGTCAGCTGCGCTAGGAACGATGGCTGTGTTTGTGCCTGTTGTGGTCGTCGCTGCGGTTTGCGGCTTTGGCTGTCGTTTCAGCCCTGCTCCTGCTCGTCATCCTCGCGAAGGCGGGGATCGCTCTGCATTTGCTTGCGCTTTGGAGTTACGCGGCAATTCCGGTCCGAATCAATGCCGAAGGCCAAGGCTGGAGCCAGAGCCGGGGCGCTCCCCGCCTTCGCGAGGATGACGGCAAAAAAAGCAAAAGCCCAAAGCCCAAAGCCTCAGCGTTTTCCCGGTCCGGGCAGCACGGCGTTCAAGTACTGCTTCTGCACAACGCGCGGCACCAATCGCGGTCGCTCCATCAACACAAAGCGCACACCCTTGACCGTCTGCGGCGCAGCCTTGCTGACAAAGCCAAAGCGCTCATACACCGGCACTGCGATCTCGGACGAGTTGACCGTGTACTCGCGGCGGCCGTGTATGCGCAGTGCATGCTCCCAGAGCCGTCGCGCGATGCCACGCTGGCGGCTGCTGCGGCTCACGAACAGGTGATGGATGTGGCTGCCGCCGCGCATCGCGATCATGCCGACAAGTGCACCTGCATCTTCAATCACGTAGTGCGCGAACTCCTTGTCGACCAGCCGATCAGCGAAGCTGGCAGGAGTCAGCGAGGCCAGGAAAGCATGTGCGCTGGCACCGCTGCCGGCGTCCAGCAGGTGTCGCGCCAACGGGGTGACCAGCGCGCTCAGCGCCTCTGCATCGGCGAGGTTGGCGTCACGCAAAGTGATGTCCTGATCCACGTACTTCCCCCGTAGCGCGCCCCCGGAAGCAGCGGCGTGGACGGAAGCATACCTGCAGCCGCCACGCTGTAAACCTTTGTGCTGCGGCAGCTCAGTGCGTTGCGCCGCCCAGACGGAAGCTGCTGCTCCAGCGGAGCATCGCGAACAGGCACCACAGCCAGCCAGCCGTGGCGATCAGGCCGCCGACAAGCCCAATGTGTTGCATGCCCAGCTGCAGGCTGACCTGGCTGCCGATCAACGCGCCGGCGCCAATGCCGATGTTGAAGATGCCGGAGAACAAGGCCATCGCCACATCGGTGGCGTCGGAGGCCAGGTTCAACACCTTGGACTGCATCGACAGCGCAAAGCTGATCATCGCAACGCCCCACACCGAAACCAGCGCATACAGCAGCCAGCTGCTGTGCAGGCCGGTGCGCAGCAGCAACAGGCTGGCAGCCAGGGTGCCGATCGCGCCCAGCAGGAAACCCCGCGGCCAGCGCAGGCCATAGCGCGAGAACAGCACGCTGCCGATGAAGCCCATGCCGCCGAACAGCAGCAGCACCAACGTGGTCACGTGTGCATTGAAGCCGCCGATCTTCTGCACGAACGGTTCGATGTAGCTGTAACCGGTGAACTGGGCGGAGACCACCACCATCACCAGCAGGTACAAGGCCATCAGGGCAGGCCGACGCAATAGCAGCGGGATGCTGCTGGCCGAGCCGCTGTTCTGGCTGGGCAGGGCCGGCAGCAGCCGTGCCAGCACCAGCATCACCAGCAATGCGACGCCACCGATGGCCATGAAGGTGATGCGCCAGCCCAGCAATTCACCGACGATGCGACCCAGCGGAATGCCCAGCACCATCGCCACCGACGTGCCGGTGGCGAGCAGGCCGAGGGCCTGCGGACGCTTGTCCTGTGGCGCCACGCGCACCGCCAGCGAGGCAGTGATCGACCAGAACACCGCATGCGCCAGCGCAATGCCAACGCGGCTGACCATCAGCACCGGGTAGCTCCAGGCCACGCCGGACAGCACATGGCTGGCGATGAACAATGCGAACACGCCCAGCAGCAGCTTGCGGCGGTCCATGCTGCGGGTCAGCAGCATGCATGGCAGCGAGGTCAGTGCGACTACCCAGGCGTAGATGGTCAGCATCAGCCCGACATGCTCGATCGGCTTGCCGAAGCTGGCGCCGATGTCGCTGAGCAGGCCTACCGGGACGAATTCGCTGGTGTTGAAGACGAACGCTGCCAAGGCCAGGGCGATGACGCTGAGCCAGCGTTGGCGGTCGGAGCGCTGGTCGTGGCGTTTGGCAACGGCAAAAGCGTCGCCTGCCTGCGGGGCAGGGCATGAGGTATCGGGAGAGGCGGACATTGCGTGCGGGCTTGCGACCGGGCCGGTCGCTCAATGACGGCGATTTTCGCACGGCTGACATGGACGCGAGCGGAACGCTGTGGGCCGGAGCCAAGGCAATCCCCGCCTTGGCGGGGATCACGGAGCCAATGCTCGGGTGTTGTTTGCTGCTGTTCGGGCTTCCTCAGCCGTCTCCCTGCTGGCTGACCGTGCTGGAATCGCCACCACGCCAACGGCGCAGGCCGCGCTGGAAGAACAGGCTGTTGGGAATCTGCATCAAGGTGCCATCGACCGGGCCACCGACCTCATGCAAGGTGGTGTAGATCAGGTTGATATCGGTGACCACGCCCTTCAGGCCGGGCTTTTCGCCGTTCTCCAGCAGCTCGATCTGGTCACCCAGGCGGAACGGCCGGGTGGTGAAGATCAGGAAGGTGCAGAAGATGTTGGACAGCACGCTCCAGGCGGCGAAGAACGCCACCGCGCCGACCGCGGCAAAGCCGGTGAAGGCCGTCCACAGCACGCTGGCCTGTACGTGCAGGGCCTGCAGGATGGCGACCAGGGCCACCGTGCCGATGACGAAATTGGACAGCCGCCGGATCGCCATCTCGATCTGCGCCGGCAGCGTGTAATGGCGCCCAAGCCGGGCCAGCAGGCGCCGGGTCAGCAGGCGCAGCAGCCAGGCCACGACCAGGATCAGCAGGATGCTCAGGCCGGTGTTGATGGGTTCAATCCATTGCTGCATCGAGGCGGGGAGGTAGTGCTTCATGCGGATTCCTTGCGGTGCGTCAGTGCTTCAGCGCGGCGTCGGTATGGCGGGGATTGCCGTCATTGCGGGCCGGGGTGATGTTCAACAGGCGGGCCAGCAATGGATAGACGTCGACATTGTCGATGGGGGCGATGGTCACGCCTGGGGCGAAGGCTGGCCCATAACCGATGAATGGGGAATACATGTCCGGCAGGGCATTGTCGTAGCCATGCTCACCCAGCAGCTCGTGGCCTTTGCGCTTTTCGGCCTGGCGGGTGGTGACCTGCCAGCCAAGCTCGGCGGTGCAGATGTAGGCGGGCACGCGGCGGTGGTGGCCATATTCGAAGCGCGCCGGGATCTGCTCACGGGTCATGCACTGGATATGCGGGTGGCTGCCGGCCAGCAGTTGTTGGGCGGCCATCTCGCCGCCGGGCAGGGCGTTGAACGAGGCGTAGGCGCCGGTCCAGCCAAAATCCAGCTTGCTCACATCGACGATGTCATCCAGGAAGATCTGCTTGGCTGGGCTGGTAGCGGTCATGCCGTGGTCGGAAGTGACCACGATGTTGACCTGTTGCTGCAGGCCCTGCGCACGGACACCCGCCAACAGCTCGCCAATCGCGCTGTCCACTTCGCCCAGGGCACTGTTCAGTTCGGCGGAATCCGGGCCGTAGCGATGGCCTTGCGTGTCGACCTTGTCGAAGTACAGGGTGATGAAGTGGGGGCGTTGCGCGGCAGGCAGTGCCAGCCATTCCAGCACCTGCTGCACGCGCTGCTGCGAGCTCACCTTGATGTCGAACGGCCGCCAGAACTCGGGACGTGCGCCATGCACCGGCGCTTCCGAGCCGACCCAGAACATCGCCGCGGCGCGTCCACCCTGTTCGCGCACGCTGGTCCACAGCGGCTTGCCGTCGTCCCACCAGCGCTCGTCGCGGACCGTGGCCGGGTCGAACATGCTGAAGCGCACGTCGGGAATGGCCGGGTCGGTCATGAAGTTGGCGATCACCCCGTGGTGGTCCGGGCGCAGGCCGGTGATCAGTGTGTAGTGGTTGGGGAAGGTGATCGAGGGATACGACGGACGCATGTATTCGGCGCGTGCGCCAGCGGCCACCATCGTGCTCAGCGTCGGGGTCAGGCCACGCTCCAGATAGTCATTGCGGAAACCATCGATGGAAATCAGGATCACCGGGGCCAGTGCCTGCTCCGGCATGTGGGCCGCGGCTGGCGGGGTATCGATGGGGGCGGGAGCGCTGGTGCAACCGGCCAGGGCGAGGGCGGCGCAAAGCAGGACAGCGGGGATACGCAACATGGGATCGCAACGGTTTGACGAGCGCCGATTGTCGGCCAGCGCGGCCATTGCTGCCAGTCGCTGCGCTGCTGTGGGCCGCTTCGGCAAAGAATCGCGTCGGCTTTAAACCTTTTTGCTGCCTGCCGCATCCAATGGATATGCTCAACGCCACCGTGACCGCCACCGCCCCCTCATCGCCCGTCGACGACGACGCCGTGCTGGCCCGTGCCGCCGCGGATGGCGACACCCGCGCCTATGAACGGATCTACCGGCGCCACTCGCCGCGGCTGTACGCACTGTTGTGGCGCTTGTGCGGCGGCAACGCGGCGCGTGCCGAGGATGTGCTGCAGGAGACCTTCATCCAGGCCTGGCGCAAGCTGCCGCAGTTCCGCTTCGAGAGCGCCTTGACCACGTGGTTGCATCGCCTGGCCGTGAACACGGCGCTGATGGAGCTGCGCGCGACAACGTTTGAATCGCTGGATATAGGCGAATCGGGGATGGATCTATTGGCCGAAATGGCCGACACCCCCCGCTGCCACGCCACTGGCATGGACCTGGAGCGTGCGTTGCTGACCTTGCCGCCACGCGCCCGCGCGGTGCTGGTACTGCATGACATTGAAGGCTGGAAACACCAGGAAATCGCCGTGGAACTGCAGATGGCTGTCGGCAGTTCCAAGGCCCAGTTGCATCGTGCACGCAGTTTGTTGCGCACGCGGCTTGGAGACGCATGATGAATCACTACGAAAACGATCACGATGATGCATTGGCGCAGCGCTTGCGTGGACTGCCAGGCGAGCGGGTGCCGCCTGCCGCGGTGTGGCAGCGCATCGCAGCGGAACTGGAGCAGGGCCCGCGTACCGAGCCGGCAGTTGCCGCTCCCGCCATATCAGTGAACGCCGTGCCGGCGCGGCGCAGAGCATATCGTCACTGGCCACGTTATGCCGCTGCTGCGGTGGTCGTTGCGCTGGTTGGCGTGGCCAGCATGCTGTTGTTGCCGCAGCAGCCCGCGGCATCCGTCGCCGTCGAGGAATCGTCATTGCAGCATCAGGCCAACACCATCACCTACCAGTACCGGCAGGCGATGGCGACGATTCCGCAGGACGAGGTTGCCGCCGAGCTGCAGCCGGCGCTGCGTGAACTGGATGAAAGCGCGGGCAGCATCCGCAGCGCCATCGCGCAGAGCCCCGACGCCGATTTTCTACTTGGCCAGTTGCAGCGCACCTACGCGCTGCGGCTTGAACTCACCCGCAAGGGCGTCAACCCGACCGGACTTTCGACTTGAAGGAGCACCTGATGAAAGCTTGCATGCGCCATCTGATCGCCACCGCACTGCTGTTGGCCCCGTTGACCAGCGCATTCGCGCAGACTGCGGTCAATCGCAATCTGCCCTTGTCCAGCGGCGGCCGCGTGGAACTGAGCAATGTGGCCGGCTCGGTTACCGTCCGAGGCTGGGACCGCAACGAAGTACAGCTGACCGGATCGCTCGGCGAGGGCCAGCGGCTTGATGTGGAAAGCAGCGCCAATCGTGTGGCGTTGAAGGTGGTCTACCCGCAGAACAGTCGCAGCAGTCGTGGTGCGGTGCTGGAACTGCGGGTGCCGCGCGCTGCGCAGTTGCAGACCAGTACCGTCAGTGCGGGCGTGGATGTGGCTGATGTTGACCTGCGTCGCCTGCAGAGCAGCACCGTCAGCGGCAGCATCACCGCCAATGGGCGCGCTGGTGAGGCGGAATTGACCACGGTCAGTGGCGCGATCCGCTCGCAGTTGCAGACCTCGCGGCTGGAGACCCGGACGGTCAGCGGTGGCATCAATGCGGCCGGTGGCAGCGGCGGTGAGGTCTCGGCCAACAGCGTGTCGGGCGGCATCACCCTGGACCTGGCCAAGGTACAGCGGCTCAGCGCCGAGTCGGTATCCGGCAGCCTTGGCGTGCGCAGTGCGGGCCTGCAACCGGGCGGCCGGGTCAATCTGGAGACGGTGAGTGGCTCGGTTTCACTGAGCCTGCCGGCCAGCACGTCGGCGCAGCTGAAGGTCAGCACCTTCAGCGGCAGCATCCGCTCCGACGTCGGCCAGGTGGAGAGCCCGCGTTACGGTCCTGGCAAGAGCCTGGATGCGCGGATCGGCGGCGGCGATGGCGATATCTCCATCCAGTCGCATTCCGGAGGCGTGCGGGTGAGTCTGGATCGTTGACTCACTCCCTCCCTGTGTCATGGGCAAGGGGAGGGCTGGGCAGGTAAGGCTTCTACTCCCTCCCTTTTGCGTAACAAAGGGGAGTGCTGGGGAGGGGCAATGCTTCTGCTCCCTCCCTTTTGCGTAGCAAATGGGAGGGCTGGGGAGGGGTAATGCTTTTGGGCTTCTGGATCCCCAGCCTCGCGGCTTACGCCGCTACTACAAACCTGCAGCAGCGCCATCCGTTGTTGCTGCCAACGCCAAGCCCTGCACCACGCCGAACGATGGGTCGCCGTGCACCAGCTTCGCAGTCGGGAAGGCGGCGGCTGCGGCCCGTTGGATGTAGCCGGCGCGCGACATGCCGCCGGTCAGGAACACCGCCGCCGGGTCGTGGCCGATATCGCTACGTACCTGCTGCAACAGCGCTTCCAGCTCGCCAAGATAGCCGCCGGCAGCCATGGTCAGATGTGGTGCATCGATGTCCACCGACAGTCCTGCCTCGATGAAGTCCAGCATGCTGTGGTGGCTGGGCTGGCTGCTCAAGGCGATCTTGCAGTGTTCCACCGCGCGGTACAGGCGCGCGGTATTGCCGGTGTCCTGCAGTGCCTGCAGGCGCGGGCCATAGGGAAGTTCCACCGCGTCGTAGTTGTGCTGGCGGAAATCACGCTGGCGGGTCATGTCCTGCACCATTGCGGCCTCCACATAGTGGTGTGCGGGCACGCGGGTGATGCCGCGGCCGAACAGCGGCATGTAGCCGGCCAGGCTCAGCGCAAGGTCGATATCGGTACCGCCACGGGCAATACCCCAGGCACGGTGGATCTGTGGCGCGGCGTTGCCACCAACGCTGGCATGGGCGATATCGGTGGTGCCGCCGCCAACGTCGACGATCACCGCTTCGTGGCGGTCTGTGCTGACTGCGTGGTAATGCATGGCCGCAGCAGCGGGTTCTTCGAGGAAATCCACGTCGTCGAAGCCTGCGGCCATTGCAGCGCTGCGCAGGATATCCAGCGCCTGGTCATTGCCGGCGGCGCCGATCGAACTGCGGAACTGCACCGGCCGACCAAGCAGGGCACTGCGCACGTTGCGCTGCAGCTGGCGAGAAGCGGTCAAGCGGATGTGCTCAAGAATGTGCGTGGCAATGCCGGTGATGGTCTGCTTGGCACGCGGATGCAGGTTGTAGCCCAGCATCGATTTCGGGCTCTGCACCAGGTTGCCTTCGTTCTCCTCGAAATAGGCTTCCAGCGCCTCGTCGCCATAGACCGCGTTCTGCAGCAGGGTGGTGGAGCTGCGCGGTTCGCGGATGCGTTCTTCCATCCACTGCCGGCGCACCACGCGGATGGCGTCGCTGCGCAGCTGCTCATGGCTGCGCGTGTTGCCGACCGCGCGGGCGTCACGGCGGCCGGATTCGATCAGGTCATCGACCTGCGCTTCCAGTGCCGGGGTCAGTTCAAAGTCGTTGGGGTCGCGCATCACCTCGGGGAAGTACACCGTGGTGCGGAACTGCTGGGCCTCACCAAAGCTGACCGGGACCACCTTGCCGTCGATATGGGCGGCGGCGGCCGAGTTGCTGGTGCCAAAATCGATGCCGAGTTTCATGATGGCTGCGCGTCTTGCTGCTGAATCGGCCGCGCACTTTACTACGCCGCCGCGCGGCTGGCTTCACATGCAGGTCGTGAATGGCTGCTGGTGGGCGCGAGGCCTGCGCTACCACGAACCGCGTCACGATTTTCCGGCATGTACGCGCCACCTGAATGAAGATGCTCGCCGCGCTGCCCGGATGGTCGACCCGGCCCAACGGGTGGCGAATCGTGGCTTGTCGCGAGTGGAGATGGGCGTGCGCGCGGTGCGTTTCCTGCTGCGTGCCCGGTGCTGCTGGGAGCGGCTGTGGGCTGAACGGCTACAATGGATGGTTAATCAATGTACGGGAGTCCCCCATGTCTGTTACTTCCTGCCCGCAGTGTTCGCTGGAAAACGTCTATGCCGACGGCGCGCTGTGGATCTGCGCCGATTGCGGCCATGAATGGACCGCCGGTGAAGCGGCCGAATCCACGTTGGTGGTGCGCGACAGCAACGGCAATGTGCTGGTGGCTGGCGACACCGTCACCGTGATCAAGGACCTGAAGGTCAAGGGATCGTCCATCCCGCTCAAGCAGGGCACGGTGATCCGCAATATCCGTCTGGTCGAGGACGATGCCGAGCACATCGAGGGCAACTCGGAAAAGATCAAGGGTCTGGTGTTGAAGACCTGCTTCCTGCGCAAGGCCTGAGCCGGCTCGCGTCGCAGCCGCCCGCGGTGTGCGTTCAGCGCGCCGCGTGGCGCGCTTCCAGCCTGCGGATTCCGTCCAGCTTGCTCTGGTAGACCGCCCGCATCGGGTCGCCGCCGAGGTCGCGGGCGCGTTTCATCTCCTTCATCGCCAGCCGGTTGTTGCCGCCCAGGAAGTAGGCGCGGGCCAGGCCGAAGTGGAATTGATGGGCATTGCCATATAGCCGTACTGCTTCACGGTAGTAGTGCGCGGCCAAGGCGTAGTCGCCGTCGCGCTCGGCGCTGGTGCCCTGCATGAACTGGTAGAACGGATCACGCTTGCGTACCTGTTCCAGGCGCGACTGCATCTGGGCCACGCGGCGGCTGTCGCCCATGCGCTGGTAGAGCTTGGTGGCATTGTGCAGGGCCGGGGCGTGGAAACGGTTGATCGACAGCGCTGTATCCAGGTCTTTGGCGGCAGCGTCGAGGTCGTCCTCGCGCGACTCAAGTACACCAAGGTTGCTCCACGCCGCTACAAAACGCGGATCCATCCGCAATGCCGCGTCGAAATAGGCCCGTGCAGTGACGTAATCGTGCGCAGCCAGCTGCTCGGCACCACGGTTGTTGTAGAAATGGGCAAGCGCGCGGCTGTCGCTGATCGGCTGCGGACCGTGGCGGTCGTACAGCACGTTGCTGTCCAGATCCAGGGTGGCCTGGCGACCATCAACGCGCATTCCGACATTGACGTGGCCGGCGTTGAAGATCAGCCCCTGGTCTTCATACCAGGACACCACCTGGCCAACCTCCTGCATGCGTGCTTCAAGGCCGATCTCGCGGGCCAAGGCGACAAACAGCAGGGTGAAGGACAGGCAATTGGCACGCCGTTGCTGCCAGGTCTCAGCCACGGTGAGGGTGGCCTCGGTGTCGTAAGCCAGGCCCAGTCCCTCTGGCCGGAATACCAGCTCAACCAGTCGGTGCAGGCGCTGTTCCGGGGAGTTAGTGGTCTTGATGACCCGCTCCTGCAGCTGCGCGCGTATTTCCGGGGGGATGGCCATCACCTGCTCCGGACTTGGCACAGCCGGAGGGGGCGCCGGGGGCGGCGCGGCCAAGGCCAGGCTGCTGGCGGCGTACAGGACCAATGCATTCCAACCGATCATGGCGATCACCCGGAGTTTGCTGCGGCCTGCCCAGTGTAGGCCTGTTGCGGGGGGATGGAAGCAGGCAGGGGACAAATCCACAGCGGGTGTGGACCAGCCCTGTGCAAACATGTGGATAACCATTGGCAGCCCTTGTGCGGCGTGGCTCGCCGGGCGCTGGTGAAATTTTCGCCATGGCCGGGCCGCGGCCGGCAGGGTCTGCTAGTATCCGCGGCCCCAGACAGTAGTGGCCGCCGCAATGGAGCGGGTACGGCAGCCGGCTTTCGATACCAGACCATGACGAAGCAGCTTTCCTCCACCGAGGCCCAGATGACCCTGGGCCTGGGCAGCGACATTCCAACCGAACGCCTGTTCTTCGCGGTGATGCCTGATGCGCTCACGGCGGAGCGGGTTGCCGAGTTGGCCGGTGGCCTGCGCGAGGAACATGGCCTGCTCGGGCATCCGTTGGCGCCGGAGCGCTTGCACGTCACCCTGCATCATCTGGGTGACTACGCCGGTCTGCCACCGAGCCTGCTGCCCAAGGTGCGGCAGGCGGCAGCGCGGGTGCGCATGCCCGAGTTCGAGGTCTGCTTTGATCAGGTGGGCAGCTTTGCCGGCAGCGTGAAGAACCCCTTCGTGCTGCGCAGCGAGTACGGTGCCGAGTTGTTGAACGGCCTGCACGAGGAGCTGGCGCGTTGCCTGCAGGGCGTAGGGGGCAAGCTGGACCCCCGTTTCACCCCGCATATGACCCTGCTGTACGACCGCCGTCGTCTGCCGATCCAGCCGGTACAGCCGCTGCGCTGGTTCGTGCGCGAATTCGTGCTGGTGCGCAGTTTCCTCGGCCAGGGCCGTTACCAGATCGAAGGCCGCTGGCAACTGGGCTGAGCGAGGCGTGGCATGAGTTGCGCAAACGCCTTTCGGCGGACTCCTGCATTGGATTGCCGCCACGCGTGTTCCGCCACTTCGTGACAAGATGCAGGCATGAACGACCTGCTGCAGACCCTGCCGCCGCCGCTGCTGGCCGAGCTGAAAACCGCTTACGCACAGCCGCCGCGGGCGTATCACAACTTCGCCCATGTGCAGGCGCTGTTGCAGCACTACCGCGATGTCGCCGCTGGCCCCGGCTGGCAGCAGCCATTGGAAGTGCTGCTGGCGGTGCTCTACCACGACGCGATCTACGAGGCGGGGCGTGGTGACAACGAAGCGCGCTCGGCCCAGCTTGCCGCGTCCGGTATTGAACGTTGGCTGCCGGATGCCGAAGTGGATGTGGCACGGGTGATGGCGCTGATCGAACTGACGGCGCGTCATGGCAGCCTCAGCGGAGACGGGCTGGATGCGGATGCCGCGCTGTTCCTGGACAGTGACATGGCGATCCTGGGGGCGCCGGATGCGGTGTTTGATGCCTATGACCTTGGCATTGCCGAGGAGTACCGGGGCAAGGTGCCGGGCTTCCTGTTCCGGCTCAACCGGCGACGTTTCCTGAAAAAGGTGCTGGCGCAGCCGCGTATCTTCTTCAGCGATTTCTTCCATGAACGCTACGATGCGGCGGCGCGGGCCAATCTGCGCCGAGTCACGGCCTGAGTCGGCGCTTTGGCTAAAATGCGGGTTGTCCTGCTGCTGATAGGGCCGAACCGGCCCCTGTAATGAACGAATTACCTGCCCAAGTTCCTGCAACGCCAGACCCCGATCCGCGCCCGCAACCGCCGGAAGCACCGGGTCCGAACGAGTGCTGTGGCAGCGGCTGCCCGCTCTGCGTGCTGGATCTGTATACCGACGAGCTGCTGCTTTACCGGCAGAGGTTGGCCGAATGGATTGCACGCCACCCCGAAGCGCAGCCCTGAGTCGGCGCTTTCGACATCTTTCCGCCTGTCATGGGCGTAGGCTTTGCGGCACCGTTATCGAGACCTGTACATGGCACGTGTGATGTGGGGGATGGGGGTGTTGGTGCTGGGCCTGCTGGCGATGCCTGCCATTGCAGCGGAGCAGGTCAGCCATGGCCGATTCGAACAGGTGCCGGTGCTGCTGCCCAGTGGGCCGGCGCAACGCGTGGTGCTGTGGTTCGGTGATGGCGGGGCCTCTACTGAGCATCTGGCGCGGCTGCAGGCCTTGCGCGATGACGGGGCGATGGTGGTCGACATCGACACCCGCCATCTCTATCAGGTGCTCGCCAAGGAAGGGGGCAAGTGCGGCTTCTCGGCAGGCGATGTGGAGAATTTTTCGCGCTACGTGCAGGCGTATTACCACGTGCCCACCTATCGCTTGCCGATCCTTGGCGGTGATGGTGCCGGCGCGGCATTGGCGTATGCGGTGGCCACCCAGGCCGAACCGGATGTATTCGCTGGTTTGCTGACCGAAGGCTTTTGCCCGCAGCTGCGCAACGCGACGATGACCTGCGGCGATGCCATCAATGGCCGCGCACTGTTGCCGCAGCCGTTGCGCTTTCCTTGGCTGAACGCAGCTGCAGGCAAGGGCCAGGCCTGTCCCGAAGCGGCTGTAGCGGCTTTCGGCGCTGGCGTGCCCTTGGCGCGCGAGTTCGCGCGAACCCGCGCTGGCAGTGCCATACCCGGCGAAGTCGCCGCGGCCCGGGTACTGGGTGCGCAGCACGGCGTCAGCCTGCCTGCGGTGCCGCAGGATCTGGACGGCCTGCCGCTGGTGGAAGTGCCAGCCAGCGGGCAGGGCGACACCTTCGCGGTGTTCGTCTCCGGTGATGGTGGCTGGGCCGGTTTGGACAAGGAGGTGGCGGGTGCGTTGGCACAGGCAGGTATTCCGGTGGTCGGCGTGGACTCGCTGCGGTACTTCTGGAGCGAACGTACCCCGGCGGGGTTTGCGGCGGACCTGGACCGCATCGCCCGCTATTACGCCAATCACTGGCAGCGACCGAAGCTGCTGTTGATCGGTTTCTCGCAGGGCGCGGATGTGCTGCCTGCGGCCATCAACAAGCTGCCGCCAGCCACCGCGCAGATGCTGCGCATGAGCGCGCTGATGTCGATGGGCGAGCGTGCCGACTATGAATTCCATGTCAGCAACTGGATCTCCAGCGGCGGCGATGACGGCCTGCCGATCGCGCCTGAAGTACGCCGCATGGCCGCCGATCGCACGCTGTGCATCTATGGCGCCGACGACGATGATGCACTGTGCCCGAAGTTGCCTGCGGGAAGCGCGCAGTTGATCAAGCTGCCTGGCGATCATCATTTTGAAGGCGATTACGAAGGCCTGGCCAAGGCGATCTTGCAGCACGTGCAGCGGCCTTGATGCGGGCTGTTGTGGGGGCGGGGGGGGAGGCCCCCACGCGGGTTGGGAAACAAAGCACCCGAACGCGGGGGGAGCCGGCCCCCCCACCCCACACCAAAAAAAAAAAAAGTGGGACAGGGAAAAAAAACGGGGGGACCAACCCCCC